>NZ_JJQY01000130.1:0-18063 GCF_000979295.1 Methanosarcina sp. 1.H.T.1A.1
AGATGTGTATAAGAGACAGTGTTTACACTGTGCTTAACTATTTTCGTAAGCATCTCCATCGATTTTGTTCCAAAATAATTATGTGTTGTCCAGGTTATTTCGTAACGAACCCGGATATTTTTCAGTCCAAACGTACAATTCTTACAAGAGACTGAATCGGAACATTAGAGATTGTATCTGCACCTTTTTTGTCGACCAGTACCGCTACAACCCTTGGTTTTGCATCCATTTCTCTCAGCTGCTCAATTACTTCCATACTGGTGGAACCGGTGGTAACAACATCATCCACGATAACGCAGTTTTTACCGGCAACGGATCCAAAATTTCTGCTGATGGTTCCCCTGTGGCCTGTATGAACGATATCCTGTCCTTTACGATGATAAATCGCTAAATCTGCACCCAGTTCATATGCCATCATGCTTGCCAGGGGAATACCATTGGCAGCAATGCCAACAACCACGTCTACCTCGGCGTTTGCCTTTTCCAGGGTCTCAAGCACCATGTCGCAGAGTGCAAGCGAGATGTTATGGAGACGTTCAGCACTTTTCCCTATACTGCTCCAGTTTACAGAAATATCCTTTGGAGCGGGAGTTGTTTCTTCTTTTTTTGAACGGGTTAAAAGCCAGGTAACCGTTTCTCTTGAAACGTTGAGTTCATCGGCAATCTGGGCGGTAATAAGCCCATTACTCTGCAGTTCCACAGCTTTCTGTATCAAATCTTCTATATCCTTCATGCTTCTATTACCACCTGAAATTTTTATCCGGCTGCATTTCCGGGACCTCTAGATTAAGACAGTATTAGAATATCAAGCGTTATATCTTTTTTCAGCTTAAGATTGACTCTTTTATTATTCCTCTTTTTTTAAGAGGAAAGCCGCAGATGGGGGCAGACTCCCCCTTTATCAAAAGTTTTTCTGCAGTCCATAATTGCTTTTGCCAGATAATGATGTCCTTAATCTATTTCATCTGGATTCAGTTAAGATACAAAACTTCTAAAAATGTTAATTTTATGCCAGCATCTAACATTTAAGTCTGAAAATCGCAAAAATGGTATTCGGAGGTGTGCATAAAATTCGTTAACCGATGACAAAAGATACATCAACTCGAGACCAATGGTCCATTCCAGCCAGTTCCCTATGACGCAGAAGACACTTATTATTGAAGCTGGAGCACATACGAGGCTAAGATGGAATCAAGCATAGTTTCTTTTTTGTAACCCTCTACATACCTAACCACGCACATATATCTCGAAGATAATCTAAAAGCCAGAGCTATCGCTCGAGATAAGGGGAGGTTAAGATGCCAGGCGTGAAGGCCTTGCCTGTCGAAGGACCAGCTGCATACAAAGGATGTTACATTTATCGAACTCACTTTCCGTGATGTACACAGAAATACCATCAATTATCCCAATATGGCAGTAGCTTAAAAATCCATTTTGCCTTTAATGAGTAGAGTGAGCAAATCGGCAAATATATTCTACATCTGTGTACATCTGCGGAATGTAGGGTGAAAACAAAAAAGTCTCACAAAATTAACCTTTTTTAAGGAATTTTTTTGGTACTCTTAACCGATTTGCTTGATAATTTGTGAATAAGAAATATTGCTGCTAAAAATATTATTGGTGGTATTAAGCTTATTAAGGCGGTTGTATAGTCTAATGTTATTGTTTTCATCCGGTTCTCTTTAATAAATATAAAAAAGTAGCTAATGAAGTATATAAGGACAGTTGGCGCTAAGAGTATTGCTTTGTCTATTGTTGTATTTGTTGTTTTTTGTGAGATTGACACATTTTTGATTATACTTAATTGCTGTTTATATATCTTGTGTTTGTTTGTATTTATACAATAATACTATCGATGGAAAGCAGCCAAATAGACAAGTTGATTAACTCATCCCCCCATCAAAATTTTACAAAATCTTTTTAAGATACCATAATCCTGGCATTCTCACTCAACGACCTTTATTTCTTTAAAATCTTAACGTAATTTTCTATATATACCTCTTTAGGTACTGATTTTATTGCAATATACAAAAGAACAGGAAGGATTACCATATCGTCGAGATATCCAATAACAGGTATGAAATCAGGTATTAAATCGATTGGTGATAATGCATAGCCTATAGTAATCCATAAAAATATTTTTGTAATTTTGGGGGTGCGAGAGTCTGTGTATAGAAGTTTGCATAATTCGATGTATTTTTTTGCATTATCCTTTATTTCTTTTAGTTTCATCATGTCTCTAAAAGATACAGAATTAATTATCTATAAATAATTACTTAAAGATAATACTTTTTTCATAGGAGTTACGCACTCGATGTAAAAAATCAAATACAGTAAATAGCATGGTTTAAATTTACATTTTAGCTATTTAACAATTCAATTACTCCACGCACACATACTTAGAAACCATGTACAAAGGCCAGGGCTGTCGTTCGTAGCCGAGGATCAAATAATCCCGGACGGCTCCACAAAGCAATTAAAACGAGTAAATTGTATTAAATAAGGATTTCGTCTAAGATTGTCCAAATAACTTAACTTCCACTACACGCTGGTCGTGGAGTTGTTTGTGAGTTCTGAAAGGGTTTACGTACTTCTACCTCATCTAAATGACTAAGAACATATCATAGTCAATACTGGAATATGAAAGCAAAGTAGATCACAACACTTTTCTAATAGGTCTAAATCATTGGCTTTTCTAATATTAATGTGTTATATCCAATTAACCCTATCCAGATTAATCCACTGAGCACTGCTAACCACTCTAAAATTGGAATCTGTAATCCAATAATAACAGTGAACATAAAAATAAAAATTATCAAAATTGATATAAAAGTATAGTACCAGATCCATTTTATATAGCTTGGATGGTTCTTTAGTGCAATATTCATTGTTATCAAAAAGATTAACATTAGTATAAAGTATACTGATGCCCAGAAATAATGTATTCGGCCATAATCTTCTGAAAATATACCCACCATAATAAGAGCAAATGCCATTAAAAGCCCACAATATCGTGATAACAGGATAAGATTATCTTGTTTACGATTAGTAGTCTTCCATTTTTCTAGGCCGACAGCCAATATTATAATGGCAATGCCTGTTAAAATGCATCCAACATCAAAGTAAATATGTCCATTCGGATTTCTACTCGAATTTCCTAAGTCACTTATCCAGTTATTTAATATTGAATATGAACCATTGTACAATAGAGATGAAGCAAGTGCACTCACTAAAGAAATTGTGATGGCAAGAAAGCTCCCCACACTAGTTAAAGGTATTTTTTTCATATTCAAAAGTTTCATTAAATATCACATTCTAAAATATAATCAATTCAAATATAGGATATCTTATAAAATGGCATTGACAATTCTAGCTTATCCCAAAAATGTTCTATATTAAAAATCGAGCATCTATATGAAATTTATATGAAAGATGCAATTTCAAATATAAAATGATTTGGAAGTTAGGTTCTGTCAAGTCTTCTTCATATTAAGTCGTTTATCGTAATTAGTCAAACTATAAAAATAGCTCAGTGGCGACAATTTGACAAAATCATATATATTTTAACTAATAAGGACTTACACAGTTGAACCAAGAATCAGTGACATGAGAATCAAACAATCTAAATCATAATATTTATGATAGACTCATTTACGCCTATTTCGTACTTAAAAATGACGTAAATCTTGAAACATTGAAATTGACGTGGAGATCAAGCTCACGATAGGTATGATATATGTTGCTAAGAGTTTTCCCAAAATTTTCATGTTGAAGGGCCATATGGGAAGTTTTTTGTTCTGTGTGTAAATCGTTTTCATCCTCTCTAGATCTTTATTGATGAGTTCAAACTCTTCCGGTTCAATTTTTTCCGTATCATGCAGTAGTCTAAATTCACTGAGGTGAATTAAGTGTCCAACCTCGTGTAATCGTTCATGTTTACTGTTTCTCCAATAATTCATTTCCCTATGCACTTTCCATAAAGGCCTGATGAAACAAAACACAATTGGAAGAATACTTAATGAGAGTAATAATATTAAAAACTCATAAGTATAGTAATTTGGCACTTCGGGATAAGGACTTGTAAAATTATTAAGATTTCCCATTAACAACCAACCACTAAGATAAATTGATGGTAAAGAGGCAATAGTACAATTCCATAGGCAAAGATTACCAAGAGGTGAGAGCCCACCGGACATGTCTTGATGTCCGAGTTTTGGTTCAAATTGGAATTGATCTACAAGTTTATCGATAGATGTGGAGGCAACATACATCCTCCAAATCATAAGTCCTAACATAAAGGCAATTAAGGAAACTGGCAATTCATTTAAGAAGTGCCAATTCTGCTGAATAAAGTATTGCCAAAAATCCAAAGAATTCCAATCATTATTTAGGGAGTAATTCCCCATCACAGGAAAATTATTCAAAGTTCTTAAGGGATTCCAGAGAAGCGTCAGCGAGAATCCAATTATACCGAAGAGCCATTGCCAAGAATTATTTAGTCTTTTTTGTATTTCATTTATAAATTGGAGATATCTTTCTTCAAGCTGTATGTTCGCCGAAACCATTACTATGGAATCCTTGCTATTTATATTACTGGAGACAGTTCTGGACTGGAATGCACCTATTATAATCTTTCGACACCATAATTCAATAAAAAACTTTGGAATCTGTTTTATAAATAAGCGTTGACCAAAGAGACTCATGCCAGCTATAAAGTAACCTGATATAATAATTGGTAACCAAGAAATAATTACCTTATCACTAAAAAAATTTAAATTTTTCATAATAAGGAGTAGAACCATTATGAAAATACTCATCCATGGAACCCAAGGCAGAAGATAATACACGATGGGATTTTGGACTGCTTTGAAATCTTCAGGCACAAATTTTCTACAAGGTACACCTTTTTTACTTTTTTCTCCACACTCTATACCTGAGGTCCTAAATATTGCCATTGTAAAACGCCTTTAATTTCATTTATTGAACCTTTGCAGTTATAAAAACATGTTACTTATCGGATACACGTAATTGAAGGATGAAATCAAGGTGATTATTCTCTTTAGAATGTTGGAATTTTTACAGTTAATTATTGTAATACTCTTTTTTTTGGCTCATTTGCGTATATTTATAAAACATTAACGATTATATTTTCATATTTAACGATGAAAGTACTTTTAAACTAATAATCATTTCGATTTGTTCTGATTTCAAAAAATGTTTATGATCATTTTAGAAATAGCCATCAAAAAGTGAGTTCAACCAAACTGCGATTTAATATGCGTAAGGGTTGAAGTGCGGCGATTGGTAATGATTTACTGGATATTATGGATAACAAAGACGTAAGTCACTGGTCAACACCCTTACTTCTAGTGTAGAGATTAATGTAGTGTCTATGCGGGCTTCTGGAAGAGTTTACGAACAACCTGGTGTCTAGGAAATTTAGTTCAGAGTCATCATAATTAAGAAAGGGACTACGGATGATGTATTGTCTAAGTATTAACGCCCAGTAATTAAATTGCCATTACACTAGCTAATGATCTTTAAAGCATTTTCTGGCGATCTGGCTCACTTCAACCTTCGTAGTAAAAAAAGTTGAAAGTCTCAGTCTCCAAATTATTGCAAGATAATCGAAAAATAGTTTATTTCAGCAGTTTAATTATTTCCCTTCCAAAAGCATAAAGGTCAGAGGGATTCCTGGATGATATCAAATTTCCATCCACAACAACTTCGCTGTCCTCGTAAAGCGCTCCTGCAGCTATGATGTCGTCCCTGATTCCTATCCAGCAGGTAGCTTTCCGACCTTTTATAACACCTGCTGAAACAAGAACCTGCGGACCATGGCAGATTGCAGCAACGGGTTTGTTTTCCTTGAAAAAGTGTTTTACAATCTCAAGGGCATCTTTGTCGAGCCTCATTTTTTCGGGCCCTTTTCCACCGGATATCACAAGGATGTCATAATCTGCAGGGTTTACATCCTTAAAGGCGATGTCAGCGTCAATTTCATACCCGTGCTTTCCCGTTATCGGCCCCCTCTTCATAGAGGCGACATGTGTGGTAATTCCTTCTTCTTTCAAACGGTGGTAAGGGTAGAAAAGTTCGAGGTCTTCAAACCCATCGGCTCCGAATACAAGTGCTTTCATATGAAATTCCCCCGGATTTCAATTTGCGGTTTCGGTCTCGCGGTTCAGTCTTTCAATTTAGCTTAAGGTTTGTCTGGTCTTGAGTTTCTGATTTTATGCTTCTAATGTTGCAGATTAAAGATTATTCCGGCAGCAAATATACCTTGTCGGGTTCCGAAAAGAAAAAAGGTGAAATCCTCTTCCTGTCCAGCATTAAGTTTTTGAAAGAGCCTGTTCAAGGTCTGCAATTATATCCTCAGGGTCCTCGATTCCAACAGACAGCCTGACAAGTCCATCTTTAATTCCTACCTTATTTCTGATATGCCCTGGAATACAGGCATGGGTCATGGAAGCAGGGTGCTGGATAAGGGTATCAGTTGCCCCGAGGCTCACTGCAAGAGAACAGAGCCTGACGCTATCCATAAGCCTGCGCCCGGCTTCAATCCCGCCCCGGATCTCGAAAGAGAGCATTCCACCATACCCGCTCATCTGTTTTTTTGCGATCTCGTGCTGGGGATGGCTTGAAAGCCCCGGATACCTTACCCATATCACTGCGGGATGGGACTCAAGGAAGCTCGCAACCTTCATGGCGTTTTCGGCATGCCTATCCATCCGGATGTGCAGGGTCTTAAGCCCCCTGATGCAGAGCCAGGCTTCGTGCACTCCCATGATCCCGCCTGTATATCCGACAACCTTTCCCAGGCTTTTCATAAAATCCCTGCTTCCTACAACGACTCCGCCGAGCAGGTCTGCGTGCCCGCCTATGTATTTTGTACAGCTGCTGAGGGAAACGTCCGCCCCGAGCAGAAGAGGCTTCTGGAAATAAGGCGTGGCAAAGGTATTGTCTACGACGCAGATGGCTCCCTGTGCCCTTGCAAGCCCGGCAATTTCCCTGATGTCACAGACAGTTATCGTGGGATTGGCAGGTGTTTCCAGAAAGACCATTTTAGTTTCCGGCTTAAAAGCTGCCCTCACATTTTCTATATCGGACGTATCAACAAAACTGACATCTATCCCGAGCCCGGGCAGAACCTCTGAAAAGAGGCTGTAGGTGCAGCCGTACACCACATCCGTTGAGATCAGGTGGTCTCCCTGTTTCAGGGCAGAAAGCACAACTGCAGTTATTGCGGCCATTCCTGAAGCAAAAGTCTGTCCTGCCTCCCCACCCTCAAGCGCAGCAACCTTTTCGGCAAGGACCGCATGTGTTGGTGTGTTCGGAGGGATTCTTGTGTATACATACCCGGCTTCCTCTCCTGCAAATCTGGCAGCACCCTGTTCTACATTCTCAAAAATAAAAGTTGAAGTCTGGAATATCGGAGTCGTGTGCGCCCCGAAGACCGGGTCCGGCTTTTCTCCTGCATGCACGCATTTAGTTGCGAACTTAAGTTCTCTTTCCATTTCCCCAAAAACCCCTGTTAAAATTAATTTTCAGAATAATTATCTGTCTTTCAGGTAATTATTTGTTTGGCGGGAAAGACAGGAAAAAGATTTAAAGCCTGCCCAATCTTAATAAAGAAAACTTGCTTTTATGCGGGTACATTAGAAATCAGCAATTTTAAAAATATAAAAGGCTATATACATGAAGCAAAAAGCCGAAATATTACTAAGAAGTTACGGATGTTGCACCAGAAGCAACCTAAAACGTTAAAGGAAGGCCTTCCGTGATAAAATCCATACTTGATAACGATCTTTACAAGTTCACCATGCAGATGGCTGTACTGGAACTATTCCCCAAAGCAGAAGCAGAATACCGTTTTACTAACCGGGGACCCCAGCGCTTTTCCGAAGAGTTTGTAGTAGAGCTCCGGAGAGTCATAGACGAAGAGATAACCGGATTAAGGCTGACAGAAGAAGAATATCATTGGCTTGGTGAATACTGTCCTTTTCTGAAACCCATGTATCTTGAATACCTAAAAAATTTTCGTTTCAGACCCGAGGAAGTAAAAGTCTGCCTCACAGGGGAAAAAGAACTTGACATCCGGATAAAAGGGCCCTGGCACAGCACGATTCTGTGGGAGATTGTCCTTATGGCTGCGGTTTCCGAGCTCTATTTCACAACTATAGAGAAGGAGTGGAACGGGAACACGATAAGCCCGGGTACATCCGAATCCGTACTTGCAGCTTATGGAGACAAAATTCTGGAAATCGGAAAGTCGCTTGAGGAAAACGGCTGTCTTTTTTCTGAATTCGGGACCCGCAGGCGGAGAAGCTTTGAACTCCACGACCATGTGATGAAAAACCTCCTGCAGATAAAAACCCTCACAGGAACAAGCAATGTCTATTTTGCAAAGAAGTATGGTTTAAAACCTATAGGTACGGTAGGTCACGAATGGATAATGGGCACTTCTGCTCTTATAGGACTCAGGTACGCTAACCGCTTCGCTTTTGAAAATTGGGTGGAGGTCTACAAAGGAGACCTTGGAATTGCCCTTACGGATACATTCGGCTCTGAGGCTTTTTTTAAGGATATGGACCTGAAGCTGTCAAAAATCTACGACGGCTTCAGGCACGACAGCGGAGACCCTCTCATCTTTGTGGACAGGGTTATAGAGCATTACAGGAAAATGGGCATTGACCCCATGAAAAAGGTAATCGTTTTCAGCGACGCCCTCGACGCTGAAGCTGCAATCCGGCTCAAAAAGTACTGCCAGGGCAAAATCAACTGCAGTTTCGGAATCGGCACAAGCCTTACCAACAATTATGATTTCTTCCGGGAAAGCCCTCCTCTGAATATGGTAATTAAACTCCACAGTGTAAACGGCATTCCGGTAGTGAAATTAAGTGACTCCTCCGAAAAAGAAACCGGAGAAAGGGATGCTCTCAGGGTTGCAAACTATATAGTAGGAAGAAAAGGGCTTGATGAATAATAACTTAAGGATGAATGACTTAACGAAGAAGAAAGAGAAAAAGGAAGTTGTGAGTTGGCTAAGCTGGGTTTTCGGCGGTTTTAATTAAACGGAGGAGTTTTTGAGGATAGAAGAGTCATTAGCACTCTTCAGTTCCATATTTTCTACCTCTCCGCCCAGTTCGACTGTGACCTTGATTGTATCATTTTTGCTTATTTTAGTCCCGCCGGAAGCTTCGTGGTGGATATAAACGGTGTTGTACGGGGCGCAAACCAGGCCTATTGTATGCCCGAAGATAGGCTTTTGCTCCTTTATCGAAACCGGGAATATTGTATGTCCGAAAAAAGCCCTTTTCTCCTTAATTGAATATCCCCCGGAATAAGACCTGAAGACATATTCTTCTTGAGTAAAATGATCAACCCGCCGGCTGCCCCTGTAACCGGCATCATAAGAGAGGTTAATATGTTTCGGGGAAGAGAACTCAGATAGGTTGCCTTTGTAAGTTATGGCAAGCCAATCTCGGTCTTCCCCGTAATAGTGGGTTTTATGGTCTGTTGTTGTGAAAACGTGGGTTTCGTTTAACACGTATTTCGCTTTCCAGTTCTCACTTTCACCCTTGAATGTGTCATGATATGTGATTATCTGTTTTTCCGTGATAAGCTCTTTTCCGGAGCAAATATCAGGCAATATCAACATCAGGATCAGAGTTGATAGCAGGAAACTCAGTAATCTATTGCTAATTTTGGATACCTCCTTCTTAACCAGAAGAATTGTAAACTCATTATATATTTGTGAAAGTTCCTGAAATATTTTTTCAGATGGAAAGGAGCAAAGTAAAAATTAGAACTTTACCAGTTCAAGTTCTTGAGTACTTTAACCGGAAGCTTTTTTTACTCATTTGTGGGACAGCGCAAGTTTTACCCCTATTACGGTAAAGATGCCTGCTTTCCCCCATTTGATGTACTTCCCGATTCCGGGTTTTTGTGTAATTTTATCGCCAATAGTTCCGGCAAAGACCGAGATTGCAAAAAAGATCAGCCAGGCCTGCACCAGGAACACTATTCCCAGGAATACCATCTGCATGGGGACACTGCCTGCTCCGGTATTTACAAACTGGGGGAGGAATGCAAGGAAGAAGAGGGCAACTTTAGGATTAAGGACATTCATGAAAATCCCGCGCCTGTAAAGGGCAAACGCATTATTTTCCCGGACAGGGGCAGAAGACACCAGCTGTTCACTCTCTTTTAAGGCATTCCAGGCAAGATAAAGCAGGTAAGCTGCCCCGGCATATTTTACGATTTCGAAGGCAAGGGCAGATTTATACACAAGGGCGGAAATCCCGAATGCAGCTGCACTGGTATGGACAAGTATGCCTGTACACAAACCTGTTGCTGTTGCAATTCCTGCCATTTTTCCCTGTGAAATGCTCTGAGTGAGAACGAATAGAATATCAGGCCCCGGAAGAAATGTAAGGGCTGCGGAGGCTGCAATGAAATAGAATAATTGAGATTGTTCTATCAAGCTTTTTCACTTTTTCCTTTAAAAACTTACAAATATGCGTGGGAATAAAAAATATGTTAAACATACAAAAAATTTTTAATCTACAAAAAGTAGGTCTAATCTACAAGCAATTTTATTTAAATTTCTGCAACTCTTCAGGTAGTCTTGTAAAGACTGCCTGAAGAGTTATTTTTTTCTATACATTTCATTTCAGTTGAAGGAAATGTATAGAATAAACATGCCCTCGCAGAAATTGCATTTATCTTTCAATATACAGTTATCTCACTTTAATGATGAGAGCAGTTGCATGTGCCCGTAGTAGACAATTCTGATAATATCCCATCGTTAAAGTTCTGAACTGCATCGGAAATCTTGCCCGCAGCTCCTGCAAACACCTTGATTTTATTTTCAGCCAGCGACATTAACGGTCTTCCGCCGATGCCCGAGACAAGTACGATCTCGACATTTTGCGATTTCAAGATTCTCGAAGGGGCAGCACAATTGTGCTCGCCATCTATAGCCCTGTTGCTTATCGTCCTGATTCCAGTAATGGCTTTATCACGTACATCTACAATGGTAAAGTATTCGCATGAGCCAAAATGGGCACATACATCAGACTCCAATCCAGTATCACTCATCGATGGTATAGCTATTGTTGTCACTTTTTTGCTTCCTTCATTAGTATTCCTGCTGCTTTCCCTTTTTTTAGGGCAACAGTAATCGTTCTCAATAAACCTCTTTCCCCTTCCATCGCCGCCGAGTCGGAAAATTAGATCGGAACCACAATTCGGACAGCTTGCGGGACGAGATTGATCGCACTTTGGTTCCCACACATGATCGCATTCTTTGCAGAGAAAATCGACCTTGCATTCACCACTATTAACGTATTCTCCTCCAGAGATCTCGATCGCTTTTCCATTGACAAGCGCATCAGCCACCTTCTGTCGTGCCTTTTGAAGGTCATTCCAGAAAGTTTTCCGGGATACCCCCATTCTGTCAGCAGCCTCGTTCTGCTCTACCTGGAGAAGGTCGCAAAGACGAATAGCCTCAAGCTCTTCTATGGATAGGTTGGCGATTTCCAGACAGCAAAGAGGGATTTCTCTGGGTTTGTAATAGGTGGCCTTTGGAAAGCAAGATACCCTGCGCTTAACTCTATTGACCATCAAATTACACTTATGCGACACGTAATAAATATCTATCGATCAATATATTCTATTTAAAGCGTTTAAAGTATTTACCTTAACATCGTCATTAAGGATTAGAGTAAATACAAGTTGCACTTTGATTCCCACACATGATCGCATTCTTTGTAGAGAAAACCGATCTTGCATTCACCACTATTAACGTATTCTCCTCCAGAGATCTCGATCACTTTTCCGTTGACAAGAGCATCAGCCACCTTCTGTCGTGCCTTTTGGAGGTCGTTCCAGAAAGTTTTCCGAGATATCACCATTCTGTCAGCAGCCTCATTCTGTCAGCAGCCTCATTCTGCTCTATCTGGAGGTCGCAAAGACGAATGCTTCAAGCTCTTCCAAGGACACGTTAATAATTACGAGAACACTTAGTAGAATTTCACTGAGTTTGTAATAAGCAGCTTTTGGGATTCTTGAGACTCCGCTTAACTCAATCGACAGTCAAAATACACAAAAGAGAGGTAGTATAAATAACTAATGCTACTGCAAAATAATTATTGATAAAATTAATAAGATGAAGCCATTATTAGGATTCTGTATTTTAAGTACAAAACCAATAGCAACAAACTCACAACTGTATAATATGCGATTATAACTATGACGTTTACTCAATAGTTTTGCATCATAGACCCATTAGCCCTGTGGCTATTTTCTGCATTTTACACCCGATTTAACGTAAAAATTCTGTTAATCACTGGTACTTTCGTTTTGCCTCTTATTCGAAAATTTCATGTCCTTTTCTTAGGAAAAATGAGTCTATAACGCCTTTTTTCAAGATTCATCACGAGTCAACGACTCGTGAGAGTTTAAATAGGATTTATATAACGGAATTTTTTTTATTTTTATAATTAAACCGAACAAAAATGAAAATTATTTATAATACGTCGCTTATGTGTAATTTAGAGTCTATTCGAAAAGTGCTGTGACCTACTGTAACTTCTACAATAGGCGGATCACAAATGAACGGATTCCGGATAATGAACACTAATTATCTAATTGTAATTTTACAACATGCATAGAACTTTTCGGATAGTCTCTAAGATCTCTTTTATTATTATGAGATCACAACGTTTACTAATACAGGACTCACCCACCTTGAGGTATAAAACAAAAGCGGGGAATTTCCAACTCTCTGAATATTCAAGTTTTAACTGCTTAATTTACTGTACTTGATTTTGGATTGTAAGTGTGTAAATTCTATAAAACGTTAAAAACGATCTACAAAAAATGTTATTTAAATGGCTGAAACTCTCAAGCAGCCGTCAATATAAATTGCACAGTCAGTATCGGTATGCTAAATATGGTAAATACGATCCTCTGATAAAGTGGCTTTAAGCGTATTTCGGAGGTAAAGCTGAAATGAGCAAATTAACTACTGGGAGTTTTTCTATTTTTGGAGGTCGTTCCGGAAAGTTTTCTGGGATACCCCATTCAGTCAGCAGCCTCATTCTGCTCTACCAGGAGAAGGTCGCAAAGACGAATACCTCCTCTTCTAAAGACACGTTAATAATTACGAGAACACTTAACGGAATTTCAGGGGGTTTGTAATAAGTAGCTTTTGGGATTCTTGATACTCCGCTTAACTCAATCGACAGTCAAAATACACAAAAGAGATTAAGTATAAATAACTAATGCTACAACAATTTAACTATTGATAAAATTAATAAGTTCGGAATCCATTTTTAGGATTCTGTATTTTAAGTATAAAACCAATAGCAATAAACTCATAAATGAATAAAATGCGATGATAATTATGACGTTTACTTAATAGTTGTGTATAATATGTCCGTTAGTCCTGTGGTTATTTTCTGCCTTTTACACCTGATTTAACGTAAAAATTCTGCTAATCACTGGTACTTTTGTTTTGCCTCTTATTCGAATAATTTCAGGTTCTTTTCATATGACAAATGGGTATATGATACCGTTTTTCATGCTTCATCACGAGTCAACTACTTGTAAGAGTTTAGATAGGATTTATACAACTGATTTCTTTTATTTTTATATTTATACAGAACAAAAGTGCAAATTATTTATAATACGTCGCTAATGTGTAATTTAGGAGTATGTCCAAAAAGTGCTGTGACTGACTGTAACTTTTACAATCGACAGATCACAAAAGAACGGATTCCGGATAATAAACACTAATTGTCTAATTGTAATTTTACAACATGCATAGAACTTTTCGGATAGTCTCTAAGATCTCTTTTATTTTTATGAGATCACAATATTTACGAATATAGGACTTACCCACTTGATGTCTAAAATAAAAGCAGTGAACTCCCAACTCTTTAAAAATTCAAGTTTTAACTGCTTAATATACTGTACTTGATTTTGTATTTTAAGTGTGTAATTTCTATAAAAAGTGAAAAACGATCTCTAAAAAAGTCATTTAAATAGCTGGAACTTTCAAGAATCGTCGGATGAAGTGACTTTAAGCGTATTTAGGAGGTAAAGCTAAAATGAGCAAATTAACTACTGGGAGTTTTTCTATAGAAGATCTTGAATCCGTTCAGATCACTATCAATAATATTGTAGGGGCAGCAAAGGAGGCTGCGGAAGAAAAAGCAAAAGAATTAGGTCCGATGGGACCTACTAATCTGGCCAGCATAGCATCCTACAGAAGCTGGAACTTGCTTCTTCTTAACCGCTACGAGCCTGTTTTAACCCCCATGTGTGACCAGTGCTGTTACTGTACCTATGGACCTTGTGACCTTTCCGGAAACAAAAGAGGAGCCTGTGGTATTGACATGGCTGGCCAGACAGGAAGGGAATTCTTCCTCCGTGTAATTACAGGTACTGCATGCCATGCTGCCCACGGACGCCACCTGCTTGACCATGTGATCGAGATCTTTGGTGAAGATCTTCCACTCAACCTTGGAGAATCAAATGTCCTGACCCCTAACGTCACAATCTGCACAGGACTCAGCCCAAAGACCCTCGGAGAATGCAGAGCTCCAATGGAGTATGTTGAAGAACAGCTCACCCAGCTCCTTGCAACCATCCACGCAGGTCAGGAAAGCGCAGAAATTGACTACGACTCAAAGTCCCTATTCAGTGGTAGCCTGGACCACGTCGGTATGGAAATTTCTGATATTGCCCAGATCTCGGCATATGATTTCCCGAAAGCTGATCCGGAAGCCCCTCTCATTGAAATCGGAATGGGAACCCTTGACAAGTCCAAGCCAATCATTGTTGTTATCGGGCACAACGTAGCCGGTGTAACCTACATCATGGACTACATGGAGGACAATAACCTCACCGACAAGATGGAAATTGCAGGGCTTTGCTGTACCGCATTCGACATGAGCAGGTACAAAGAAGCCGACAGGAGACTCCCATACGCCAAAATCATAGGGTCCCTGGCTAAAGAACTGAAGGTTATCCGTTCCGGAATGCCTGATGTCATTGTTGTCGACGAACAGTGCGTCCGCGGTGATGTCCTGTCAGAGTCCCAGAAGCTCAGGATCCCTGTTATCGCTTCCAACGAAAAGATCATGATGGGCCTGCCGGACCGCACAGACGCAGATGTGGATTCAATAATTGAGGAACTCAAATCCGGGGCAATACCTGGTTGTGTAATGCTGGACTATAAAAAGCTCGGAGAACTCGTCCCGAAGCTTGCCGAAGTAATGGCTCCAATACGCGATGCAGAAGGTATCACAGCAATCCCAACTGACGAAGAGTTCAAAGTATACATCGACAAGTGTGCCAAATGCGGAGAATGCCTGCTGGCATGTCCGGAAGAGCTCGACATCCCAGAAGCTTTTGAATATGCAGCCAAGGGAAGCTACGAGTATCTCGAAACCCTTCATGATATCTGTATCGGGTGCCGCCGCTGCGAACAGGTATGTAAGAAAGAAATCCCAATCCTGAATGTGATTGAGAAAGCTGCACAGAAGGCTATTAGCAAAGAGAAAGGATGGGTAAGAGCTGGCAGAGGACAGGTAAGTGACGCCGAGATCAGGAAAGAAGGCCTGAACCTCGTTATGGGAACTACCCCCGGCATCATCGCAATCATCGGATGTCCGAACTACCCGGCCGGTACCAAAGACGTCTACCTCATCGCCGAAGAGTTCCTGAAGAGAAACTACCTCCTGGCCGTTACCGGATGTTCCGCAATGGACATTGGTATGTTCAAGGACGAAGAAGGCAAGACCCTTTACGAAAGGTATCCGGGTACATTCGCAGGTGGCGGACTGCTTAACAATGGTTCCTGTGTGTCCAACGCACACATCACTGGAGCCGCTGAGAAAGTTGCCGGAATCTTTGCCCAGAGGACCATGGCAGGAAACCTGGCAGAAATTGCAGACTACACTCTCAACCGTGTAGGCGCATGCGGACTTGCCTGGGGTGCATACTCTCAGAAAGCAGCCTCAATCGGTACCGGATGTAATATCTATGGTATACCGGCAGTGCTCGGCCCACACAGTTCCAAGTACAGGAGAGCCCTGATTGCCAAGAACTATGATGAGTCCAAGTGGAAAGTCTATGACGCCAGAGATGGCTCAGAGATGAACATCCCACCAGCACCGGAATTCCTGTTGACAACCGCAGAGACCTGGCAGGAAGCAATCCCCATGATGGCAAAAGCCTGCATCCGCCCGTCCGACAACAACATGGGCAGATCTATAAAGCTGACCCACTGGATGGAGCTTTCCTTGAAGTACCTCGGAGTAGAACCGGAAGACTGGTGGAAGTTCGTTAGAAACGAAGCCGACCTCCCACTTGCCAAGCGTGAATCACTCCTCAAGAGGCTTGAAGCAGAGCATGGCTGGGAAATTGACTGGAAGAGGAAGAAAATTATCTCCGGTCCGAAGATTAAGTTCGATGTCTCAGCACAGCCAACGAACCTCAAGAGACTTTGCAAGGAGGCCTGAAAATGGTAGACACTACCAAAAACACCAAGCTTTTTACCAGTTACGGAGTGACAACTTCCAAAGCGACCACCCCTGAGGTAGCAGCCAAGTTGATTTCAAAAGCAAAGAGGCCACTCATTGTGGTTGGGACAAAGATCCTTGATCCGGAACTCCTGGCCAGGGTAGTGAAGATTTCACAGAAAACAAAAATTCCTATTGCAGCTACCGGAAGCTCTATGCCCGGCTTTGTTGACAAGGATGTTGATGCCAAGTACATCAACCTGCACCAGCTAGGCTTTTATGTAACAGACCAAAACTGGCCCGGGCTTGACGGCAATGGGACTTATGACACACTCATCGTCCTTGGGCACATCAAATACTACCTCAACCAGGTACTGTCCGGGACTAAAAACTTCAGTAGTATAAAGGCAATCGCAATTGACAGGAACTACATCCAGAACGCAACAATGTCCTTCGGAAACCTGAGTAAGGCAGACCACTATGCTGCCCTGGATGAACTTATTGATGCATTATAATTCTATTTAGGAGGCGAAAACACAATGGCAGAATTCCCATTTGACATTTCCCCAATGTATGAAGGAGAAAGAGTAAGAAAAGAAGGAATGTTTGTAGAGCTTGGTGGCCCGAAGTCCGTCGGTCTGGAACTTGTCCGAGCAGCGCCCATGGATGAAATCGTGGATGACAAAGTAACAATTGTCGGTCCTGACCTTAAGCAGCTCGAAGAAGGGAAGACCTACCCCTGGGCAATGGTCTTCAACATTGGTGGAGAACTTGTCGAGCCTGATCTCGAATCAGTCGTAGAAAGGCGTGTCCACGACTTCATCAACTACTGCCAGGGCATCATGCACCTGAACCAGAGGTACGATGTCTGGATGAGAGTTTCCAAGGACACAGCTGCAAAGATGGACTCCTTCGACTCCTTCGGAAAAGCTGTAATGATGCTCTTCAAGAGTGAACTGCCCTTCATCGAGAAGATGCAGGTTACCTTCTACACCGATGAAGAAGAGGTTAAGAAGCAGCTCGAAGCCGCAAAGGATATCTTCAAGGCAAGAGACGCAAGGACAAAAGACCTGCACGATGAAGATGTGGATGTCTTCTACGGATGCACCCTCTGTCAGTCCTTTGCTCCGACCAACGTCTGTGTAGTCTCTCCTGACAGGGTTTCTCTCTGTGGTGCAATCAACTGGTTCGACGGCCGTGCAGCAGCAAAGGTAGACCCCGAAGGTCCACAGTTTGAAATCGCCAAGGGTGAACTTCTTGATGCCAATATGGGTGAATACTCCGGTGTAAACGAAATTGCCAAGAAACTCTCCGCCGGCGAATTCGACAAGATAAAACTCCACTCCTTCTTTGACTCCCCGCACACATCCTGCGGCTGCTTTGAAGTAGTCGGGTTCTACATCCCTGAAGTCGACGGTATTGGCTGGGTTAACAGAGAGTACCAGGGAATGGCCCCGAACGGTATTGGCTCTGTCTCTTATACACATCTGACGCTGCCGACGAATAGAGAGGTGTAGATCTCGGTGGT
>NZ_JJQY01000154.1:0-17875 GCF_000979295.1 Methanosarcina sp. 1.H.T.1A.1
CTCTATTCGTCGGCAGCGTCAGATGTGTATAAGAGACAGGTCCCTATACTGTCCCTCTGGATATGTGAACTTCTTCCAGGTACTTGAAATCACTTTTTACTTAGCAGTATATCACATCTTTTTAGTATTGACTTTTTCCATATTAGATCAGGCGTGGAGGCAAGAGTATAGCAGAGTATATAAGGTTTAATTATAATACAACCTTAGGGGACTGAGAAAAGAAAAGATAAGGAATAGCCGGATAGAATAAAAGTGTTAGAATTTATTATTTTTTACAAGTTTTCGAATAATATACAAGCCTTATTCCGGCGTAATCTATTAAAAATATTTAGTCATTATTTTAGTCAGTATAAACCTGAGATAATAATAGATAACAAACTGAGTTGTTTAAATTGAAAATTCTCAATACCTACTTAAATTAAGGAACGCTGAGCTTTCAAACTGTAAATCTGTCCGGACAGATACAAAAAAGGAAAGAAATTAAGGGGGTTTAATTTCTGGACTATACACTTCGAGTAGGAGGAGAAGCCGGGCAGGGGCTACAAACGATAGGAGGAGCCCTTGCAAAGATCTTTTCCAGAACAGGATACCAGGTATTCACGCACCAGGACTATATGTCCAGGATCCGCGGCGGGCACAACTTTTACCAGATCCGCTTTTCCGACCGGGAGGTATCAGCCTCCAGGGATATGGTCGATATTCTTCTCGCCCTTGACCTGAACACGATCGAAATTCACAAAAAAAGCGTAAGGGACGATGGTTTTATCCTTTATGACTCCAGGACTATCAAGAAGAAGTTTGAAGGGCCTGAGTTTATAGACGTTCCCTTCAAAAAAATCGCCCTTGAGGTCGGAAAAAGCAGTATCATGGTAAATACCGTAGCAATCGGGGCAGTGCTTGGCCTGCTGGACCTCGGGCTCAAGACCCTGACAGAAATCCTGAAAAGCACTTTCAAGAAAAAAGGAGAAGAGGTAATTGAGAAAAACGTAGCCTGTGCCGAGGCAGGGTACAATTACGTCATCTCAAACTGTCCCCGCTGCGAGACCGTTAAAATCCGGGAGCCGGAAGAAAAAAAACTTCTGCTTATAGACGGACTTCAGGCAATCGGGATGGGAGCTCTCATATCCGGCTGCAAATTTTATTCTGCATATCCCATGACGCCTTCAACAGGGATTCTGAATTACCTTGCCTCAAAAGCAGAAGAATATGGCCTTGTTGTAGAACAGGCTGAAGACGAAATTGCAGCCATTAACATGGCAATAGGAGCCTCTTTTGCAGGCGTGAGGGCAATGACCGGAAGTTCGGGAGGAGGGTTTGCCCTTATGGGAGAAGGCCTCTCCCTGGCAGGGATAACCGAAACTCCTCTTGTGATCGCCGAAGTGCAGCGTCCGGGGCCAGCTACGGGTTTACCCACACGCACCGAACAGGCGGATCTGCTTTTTATTTTGTACGCAGGGCACGGAGAGTTTCCAAGGGTAATCTTTGAGCCGGGAACCCCAAAACAGGCTTTTTACCTCACTAACAGGGCTTTTGAACTTGCAGAGAAGTACCAGATCCCCGTATTTATCCAGTCCGACCAGTACCTTGGGGATTCCGAGTGGACCTTTGAAAACTTCGATTTCGAGCACTTGATCTACAATAATTATCGTTTGAGGGAAAAAGACCTGGAAGAGGTAGAGGAGTACAAACGCTACAAATACTCGGATACGGGGATTTCCCTACTTGCAGTTCCCGGAGAATCCGGAAAACACCTTGTCGTAGCTGACAGCGACGAACATGATGAAGAAGGACACATTATAGAGGACGCCGAAACCCGCATCAAAATGGTCCGGAAAAGGCTGCAAAAAAAACTGCCGCTTATAAAAAAAGAAATCGAAGCTCCGTTACTGTACGGAGATCCTTCTCCTGAAATAGTGCTTCTGGGACATGGCTCGACTTACGGTGTGATTAAAGAGATGGTGGATATCCTCTCAAAAGACAGGAAGATTGCCATGATGCATTTCAGCCAGGTCTACCCACTCCCCGAACGGGACAGATTCGATTACATTGAGCTTCTCGAAAATGCAAAGCTTGCCATCTCCATAGAAAATAATGCCACGGGCCAGTTTGCAAAGCTTATAAGAGCCGAAACGGGATTTGAATTTACCCATCAGATCTTAAAGTTCGATGGAAGGCCGTTTACCATTGAAAACCTGAAGGAGGAAGTAGATGCCTGCCTCTGAAGATTATGAAGGCCAGGTCCCTGCCTGGTGCCCCGGATGTGGAAACTTCCAGATTATCTCAACCCTCAAGCAGGCACTTGTCGAACTTGGAATCGAGCCGTGGGAAGTCCTGCTGGTTTCGGGAATAGGCCAGAGTGGAAAATTGCCTCACTACATGAAGTGCCACACCTTCAACGGGCTGCACGGAAGGACCCTGCCTGTTGCCACGGCTGCAAAACTTGCCAACCATTCCCTGCACGTGATTGCAGTTGCCGGGGACGGAGACTGTTACGGGGAAGGAGGAAACCATTTCCTTCATGCTATCCGCAAAAACCCGAATATCACCCTTTTAGTGCACGACAACCAGATCTATGGGCTTACCAAAGGGCAGGCCTCGCCTACAACAGCCAGGGGAACTCACACAAAAATCCAGCCTTACGGGGTCCCTTCTGAGCCCCTGAACCCTCTTGCTATGGCAATCTCCCTTGACTGCAGCTTTGTAGCCAGAGGTTTTGCAGGAGACCAGGAGCACTTAAAAGAGCTGATGAAGGCTGCCATAACACACAAAGGCTTTTCTCTGCTTGATATTCTTCAGCCCTGTGTCACTTTTAATAAAGTGAATACCTTCAAGTGGTACCGGGACAGAGTTTACAAACTCGAAGATAACTATGACCCTTACAACCGCGTAAAAGCGTTCGAAAGGTCTCTTGAATGGGGAGACAAAATCCCTAACGGCATATTTTACAAAAACGATAAGGAAACCCTGGAGGAAATGGTGCCGACAATCCATAAAGAGCCCCTTGTGAGGCAAAAGTTTTCAATCGAAGACGTAAAGCATGAGATTGAGAAATTTTATTAAAAAACCTCACTTACTTTCTTTTTAGGATATAAAATCAGTATGAGATTCTTTACATCAAATCATTGAAACTCAGTCTGGGAATCTTTCGATTAAGTATTGAAACTCAGTCCGAGATTCTAATTTTTACCTCAAAATACTCTGCCTGGAGATCTGTGATTCTCTAAATAACTTCAAAAATTTAAATAGACACTAATATAAAAACTGTGTAATTTATTGGCAAAAGTTAATAAATTAGAAAGAGAATAGTATCTGTTGTAAAATTATAAGTATGTGTATGGGGGGGTCAGTTAACCGGGAACCATAAGTATCAGCTCCTGAGCAGATAGCTACTATAACAAATTACAATAAGAAATGTAGAATATCAGGCGCTGGGGAATGGAGCCTTTTGACTTTTCTATATACTTTTCAAAGGGAAATGAAGTATGGAGTGAAAACAGAATGAAAGGAATTTTTAGTATATTCCGGAAAGATGAGAAAGCCTTTACAGGGCTGGAATCCGCAATAGTGCTGACCGCTTTCGTAGTGGTGGCAGCAGTATTCTCCTATGTAGTTCTCGGGGCCGGGTTTACCACCTCCGATACCGCCAAGAAAACCATTGACGAAGGTGTAAAACAGACTACTTCTTCCGTAGAACTTTCAGGGGATGTAATCGCACTAGGTGCCTCAAATAAAGTGACCAACCTAATTATGACCCTTCAACTCACTGCAGGCCAGTCCCCGGTGGATATAGGGGATGACAGTGATGCAGGAATGATGGTTATATCTTATTCCGACAGCGCTACCTATTTAGCGAACACAACCTGGACCAAGACCTTTATCGGAGACAGTGATGGGGATGCTGTACTGGAACAGCACGAGAAAGTGGAAATCAACGTCACTGTCCCTACTAACTCGAAGCTGCAGAGCGGTACCGTAACTGATGTGGTTAACAGAGAGTTCAGACTTGAGGTAAAACCAAAGATCGGTGCAATAGTGCCTATTACCAGAGTTACACCTGCGCAGATAGACACTGTAATGAACCTGAGGTAACCCCTAAATCTTTAGGGGGTATTTCCCCCTTCTTTTAGTGGATACAAAAAAATGAAATATTCGGATTCGGGTGATTGAATGGAGCTGGATAAAAGAGTAAACGAAATCGAAACCGAACTGAAAATAATGAAAGGGGAGATCAAGGAGTTACTCGTGGACATAAGGGACCTAGTAAACAAAAGTGAAAATCCTTTCTGCAGCGTCCCGAGCCTTGAAGCACTGAAGATTGAGGTACCGGCGAAAGAGGAGTCTGTAGATAACCAGTCTACTGAGACTGGCAATGAAGAAATCGGACCCAGGCCCGCTGAAGAAGTTTCGGAGTTCGGGGATCAAATAGCAAAAAACAGTGAAAGCTTCTTGAAATCTGCCAGATCCAGCCAGGAAAATCCTGTACAGAATATCCCGATAAAAGAAGTTAACAGGCCTGAACCTGAAAAATTCCGAAAAATTGACACATTCATGCTTGTCGAGCTTATGCGGTGGGTGGATTATGCTGTCAGAACAATAGGACACAGCAACCTCGAAGGACTGCTGAACCTCTATGCTATTACCGGACAGCTCCCTGATGAGACAAAAGGAATTATTGAAAACATTGCAAACCTTTCAATTGAAGAGCCCGCAGAAGAAGACAGGATCAGCATGAAGGACAACATCATGGTGCTTTCGCAGTTGAGCGCGATCCTGAGCCCGGAAGACTTCAGAAAGAATATTCCGCCGCTTTATGAAACCTCCTCAGGCTGGAAAGAGAAAGAAAAAGAGAAGAAAGCAAGGCTTGTCTTCAACTGAATTTGAAACTGAGAAGTTGAAACTAACTGCTTCCAGATAATCTGAAACAATATCACCTTCATTAGCAATATCATTTGACATCATTAGCAGTATCATTTGACATTATAACATTTGATGTAACTCAATATCATAATACATTAACCAGTTTGATAAACTGCTTAATTAGAAATCAACATCAAATAAACATCAATTTATCCGGTTTGAAAAAACTGGAAAGTAAAGCGGGGGTCGAAAAATGAGTGGGGAATCGATAAGCTCTGCGATTCTAACAATAGCATCCGTTATCTGTGCATTTGGGTTTGCTTCAGCCGTGTACCCCTCGGTCATCTCTGCAGGAGACCCGATAATGAGCCGTTCGGACTCTATGGGAGACCAGATCCTGACAGATATAAAAATCCTGCATGAAACAACAGCTGCTGAAGGTACCGAGATTCATGTATGGATAAAGAATGTAGGATGCAAGGAAATATCTTCAGGTATAATCCCTGATTCTGACCTCTTTTTCGGAGAGGCAGGAAACTTTGAGCGCATACCCTATGATGGAAACGGAAGTTTAACCCCGGGGTGGAGCTACCTGATCGAACAGAATGGGGACGAGAACTGGGATAAAGGGGAGACTCTACGCATAAAAATTAAACCTGTAGATTTGCCTGTGAGCGGAAAGAAATACTTCATCAAGTTCAGTACATACAACGGGGTTTCCGAAGAGGCCTATTTCACGGTGTAATAATGGGGTTCGGGTCAATAATTGCAGCAATGATCTCGGTTGCAACCATCCTCCTGGCATCGTATGTCTGCTCGAAGGGAGGGTTCTACATGGCAGACGGACTCGCTAATTCAGTCATTGAGATGCAGGAAAACAAGAACGAGATGTTAAAAACAGAAATAGAGGTTACAGATGCCTCCATTGACACGGCAAATATTTCGGTCTTCCTGCAGAACACAGGCTCGACAAAACTCGGGGACTTCACTTACATGGACGTGATCGTTACCTATCAAAATGAATCAGGTGACATGAAGACTGTCTGGATTCCCTACCAGGAAAGCGAAATTATTTCAGAGGACAGGTGGAAGTGGACAAAAATGGATATTGTTCCTGACCTGATAAACCCGGGAGTCTTTGACCCGGGAGAGAAAATGAAACTGCAGGTCAGGCTGGATCCCTCAGACCCACCTGGGAACTCCAGCGCAAACTGGCTTCTGGTAGCTGCCCCCAATGGGATAAAGGCTTCACGGTATTTCAGTGAGTAATATTTCAGTGGATAATATTCAGTGGGTAATTTCTGTATCAAGGAAGATCCTGATAAGCAAGTAAACCGGAACAAATGGATCAGGATGCTACAAGAATTCAGGGATTTGTGGGGAAATCCCGGAGAAGGGGGGAGAGAAATGGAAGGAAGTAAGGATGAGGGAGCACTGTTTGAAAAAGAGTCGCTCGATGAAGAAATATTCAGCGACCTGAAAGAGGAAGAAAAAGCATTACTGGAGTTCATATCTACCGGAAACATGGAAATCGACAGGAAACTGGAGGGAGGAGTTCCTGTAGGTTCACTTTGCCTTCTAGAAGGAGGAAACGATAGTGGGAAGTCTATTTTACTACAGCAAATAATGTGGGGAGCCCTGAACCAGGATAAAAGAGTTCTTGCTTTAACAACGGAAAAGACCTCAAAAGAACTTCTAAACCAGATGGAGAGCCTGAAGCTCGGGATTTCGGAATATTTCATAATAGGGAGATCAAAAATATTTGAGATTAATGCAAGCTATGTTGAGGAAAATCCCCAGTTGAGCGAGAGCCTGCTTCAGGTACTTCTGGAATGTATAAAAAAATGCGAAGAAGAACTGATCCTTATAGATTCCCTGACGATCTTTGCGGTGAACGCTTCGGAAAATGCAGTGTTAAACTTCTTTACTGAATGCGTAAAGCTGTGTGACAGGGGAAAGACCATTCTCATTAGCGTGCACGGGTATGCATTTTCCCAGGTGGTGCTTTACAGGCTAAGGTCAGTTTGCAGTGCCTGCCTTGAACTCAGGATAGAGCAGGTTGGGGACCAGAGAGTAAAAACTATGGAAATCCAGAAACTGAGGGGGGCCAGGAAAATTACCGGAAATATGGTGAGTTTTAATGTGGACAGTGAGTTTGGACTGAAGATCATTCCGGTTTCAAAGGTTAAAGCCTGAAAAAAAGAAAAAGCCGGAAAGATGGCAATCAGAAAAAAAAGCCGGAAAGATGGCAATCGGAAAAAAAGCCGGAAAGATGGCAATCGGAGAAAAAACCCGAATGAGGATTCAAGATGGAAGCTCTGCCTTTTGATCCGTTGCCTTCTCCGGAGAATGGGGGGCGTTCCAGAGAAGAGATGTACTCCAGCCTTTCTTTAGAAATGCAGGAGTTCGTTGGCAGAGAAGAAAACCATCATATCCTTGATTATGTCTGCAGGCTCCCGACGGAAGAAATAGGATTTCCGGAATTTTATCCAAGAATTTCGAGATCCATGAAAAGCATCAAACGCCCTAACCTGATCTATCCTACAGGAAAAGGGCTTGCCGTTCATATATATCCGGATAAAGAAGACGTAAGAAACTATTACATTCCCATAGAGCCCTGCCTTTTCCAGAAACTTGACAGCAAACTAGAGGAAGTTGAGAAGTTACTCATTGACGTGATATATGATCAGGATATCACCACAAAAGATCCTGAAGAAAAAAAGAAGCTCCTCGAGAAAGCTCTTGAAAAAATCTGTGAAGTAAGAGAGGATTTAAAGGAAAACTCGGGGGTAGAGGAAGGAAAAAGCAGGGGAAAGAAAAAAGTTTCAGATAAGGAAAAAACTTCCCTTAGAGAGGGAAATAACAGTGAAAAAAGCGAAAAATCCGGAATTCTTGGAAACCTGAAGGAAGCCGGTAAAGCATTCAAAATAAGAAAACTGCAGAAAATTTCCTTAACGCCTGAGGAATTCAGTGCAATCAAATACCTGATGCTAAGGGACAAGGTGGGGATGGGAGTGCTCGAACCTTTACTTCTCGACTCAAATATAGAAGACATCAGCTGCAGCGGGCTTGGCAGGATCTTTGTTGAGCATAAGGTGTTCTCATCTCTTAAAACAACAATCTCGTATGAGGAAAACGAAGAACTCAATTCTTTTGTCATACAGATGTCCGAAAAAGTAGGAAAGCCAATTACCTACAGGGACCCGATAGTCGATACTGCTCTTCCGGACGGGTCAAGGATTAATATCGTGTTCGGAGAAGATGTGTCAAAGCAGGGGAGCAATTTTACCATCAGGAAATTTATGGGAACCCCTATTTCAATCCTCGAACTTATTGAGTTCGGAACAATTGACTACACAATGGCTGCATACATGTGGATGATGCTCAAGGCAGGAATGAACTGCTTCGTTTCAGGGGAAACAGCCTCCGGAAAGACCACAATGATGAATGCAGTGACTACTTTTCTTCCACCTGAGTCCAAAATAGTCTCTATTGAAGACACCCCGGAACTGCAGGTACCCCATAAGAACTGGACCCGGGAGGTTACAAGGAGTACAAGGGATGACAGCGGATCTGATGTCTCTATGTTTGACCTGTTAAAGGCAGCCCTGCGCCAGCGTCCAAATGAGATTATGATAGGAGAAATCCGTGGGGTTGAAGGAAATATCGCTTTTCAGGCAATGCAGACCGGACACCCTGTAATGTCCACGTTCCATGCAGCTTCAGTTGAGAAACTGATCCAGAGACTGACAGGCGACCCGATAAATGTTCCCAGAAATTATGTGGATAACCTGAATGTGGTTATTATCCAGAGTGCAGTAAACGTTCCGGGAAAAGGGCTTGGAAGGAGAATCCTGAGCATAAACGAAATCGTAGGCTACGATTCAGAGAGCCAGTCTTTTAATTTTATGGACATCTTCAAATGGGACCCTGTTACGGATACATTCAAGTTCACCGGAAAAAACAACTCTTATCTGCTGGAACATAGAATTGCCCCGCGCATGGGGATTCCTGAAAACCAGGTTAGAAAAATTTATTCGGAACTTGACAGAAGGGCAAAAATACTCAGAAAGATCCACCAGGCAAAGATTACCAATTTTTACGACCTGTTCAACACCCTGATCCGGCTTGAGGAGGCGGGGCTAACATCATGACTTTCGTGCAGATAGTTCCGAACTTAAAACTTAATGCTGCAAAACAGGGAGTTGAAGGATACTTTAACCTCGCCAGAAAACTGAAAAGCACTAAAATTGTTGAAAGAGTCAATGATGATATGCTCTTCCTGCTAACATATATGGCTGCGATTTCAACTGCGGATATCGAAAGGAACAGGATCTTTGATTATGCAGGGCGACAGAAGGAATATGAAGCTTCGAAATACTTTAAACAGATCTATATCCTTGCCTCAAAATGGGGATATGAGTATGCAAAAGCCTGCAAGTATATTTCTCAGAAATTGAAGGATGCCTATCTTTCAAAACTATTTGGAAGAATGGCAAATATCCTCTCTTCCGGAGAGCCTGAGAAAAACTTTCTGAAACAGGAGAAAATCACAAGGGAGGAGATCTACTCTAATGAGTACGAGAGATGTGTTGAATCCCTGAAAAAATGGACTGACGGCTATACTGCCCTGATGGTATCCGTAAACCTCGTTGTTACCATAATCCTTGTTTCGGTCATGATCTATAATATAGCAAATATAGAAACAATTGCATTCCTGATTGTATTGTTAACTCTTACTATATGCGGGCTTGCCCTTTACATTATATACAAGTCAGCTCCTGCCGAAAAAAAGGTACATGCCCTTGGCCGTAAATCAAAGGAACAGGAGCAAATCAGGTTCCTGAGCCGGGTTCTGCTCCCCCTCGGTGCGGTTTCTCTTATTGCTCTCATTTTGCTCGGGACAAGGCCGGAATTTATCCTGCTGGGAGTGACCTTCTTTACGCTTCCGATAGGAGTCCTTGCTATAATTGACGACCGGAAAATCAGTGAAAGAGACAGCAGTTTTCCTGCTTTTGTAAAAACGTTGGGGACCCTTGCAGGAACAACGGGAATCACTATAAGGAGTGCAATGGAAAACCTTGACCTGGAAACTATCGGCTGTCTCAAGCCCGGAGTTGAAGAGCTGCACATGGGCCTTTCTATGGGGCTTAAGTCCAGGCTTTGCTGGGATAAATTCATAGGGGAAACAGGCTCCGAACTGATCAACAGGTGCTCAAGGATCTTTACCGATGCAGTCGAACTGGGGGGAGATCCGGCTGAGATAGGGGACATAGTTTCAAGCTCAAGCCTGGCAATTGTCCTCCTGAGAATGAAACGGCAGCTGGTCAGTTCCGGCTTCAAGGGACTTGCAATAATCCTGCATGCTGTAATGGTTGGGCTTCTGATCTTTGTACTGGAGATAATTTCCAAATTCAGTGTGCTCGTCTCCGAGATGAGTGAATCTTACATGTCCATGGAAGGGGGAATGAATGGGATGTCCGGAATAGGAATGAGCATGTTCAATGTAACCGAAAGTTTACCCATACTCTACAAATTAACTTTTTCCGTGATAATTATTCTTACGATTTCAAACACTCTCGTAGTAAAGATTGTGGAGGGCGGAGGAAATTATAAACTTTTTTTCTATGGGGGCCTGATGTCCGGAATTTCAGGGCTTTGTATGATTCTCATCCCTCCGGTCGTATCGAGGGTATTCACATTTGAGATATGAAAGATATTTTCAGTTGAAAAAGAGGTATTCAGTTAGAGTATGAAGAAAGGTGTCGGAAGAAAATTTTGAAACCAGAATAAATAAGATTTTGTGGGAGGCAATTGGATGAACAGCTTAAAAGGTTTAAAGACAGACGGATTAAAAGAACTGAGAGAAAATGGGTTAAAGGGCCTGGGAGTGAGGAGCTTAAAGGATTTAATACTCAAGCCGAAAACAGCTGATGTAAATCTTGAAGATATGGAGGATTTGACAAAAAGTAGAGATCAGGTTAAGAAAAAAATAATAAAGCTAATAAAAGAAAAAAAAGAGATTGAAGCCCGCATTGACCTGATCCGGAAAGCAGAAAAAGAAAAAAACGAAGAAATACCAGAAATATCAGAATTTCCCTGGCGAGAAGAAATTTTCCCCCCGCTCCCCAGAAAAGTACGTGTAAAAACATCCGGCCCTCTGGAAGTCAGAAACGATTCTTTGAATGCGAAAGATGCCGGATTGACAGAGGTAAAAGTTAGTGGAATGGAGATAGAGGTTAAAGGAATAGACGAAAAATCTGAAGAGAAAAAACCTGAAGAGAAAAAACCTGAAGGAAAAATATCTGAAGATATAATACCTAACACTAGCAAAAATATTAGAGAAAATGATGCCGAAGAAGCAGATCCAAAAAGCGGAGCCGGAGAAAAAAAAGAGGGCAAAGCTTTTGTGGAGAATGCAGAAAAAATAAAAACCACAGATCTTTTCTCAATAGAGGAAGTGAATGAAAATAAAGTTTCCAGTGGGAATTCCGGCGAAAGTTCCATTGAGAAGAGCAAGCCTGAAAGCAAAAATGACCCTGAAGCCAGTCTTTTTGGAGATAGCCTGATTGAAGAGCTGCTGAATAGTGAGGACCTGAACCCTGAAGAGGAGGAGGGTTTTATGAAATATCTGGAAGAACAGGAAGTGGGAGAGCTAATTACGGATTTAAAAAATGTAAGGGCTCTCCTGGCCAGGGCAGAACATGCAGGGTAAATTAGTGAGAAAATATGGCCAGTAAGACAGAGACAAACTAAAGCCAGTAAGATAGAGATAGACTAAAGCCAATAAGACAGAAACAGACTAAAGCCAATAAGACAGAGACAAAGTAAAAATAAAAGAAAAGAAAAAAGGTGACAGGCACAAGCCCGACACATAAATAATTAAGAGTTAGTTATGGGCATTTATCCATTACAGTTATTTGTGGCTGTGGAGATGGAAAAGCCCTTCCCTTGCTTTGTCAAGGAGTTTATTTGCTTCCTCAACTTTGCTGGCAGCCTCAAGGATATCTTCAGAGGCTTCGAGAAAACCGTCTTTTTTGGCTTTCTGGGCCCATTCTCTAAAACTCTTTATATGGCTATCGTTATGCTCGATCCAGTGCTCAATCAAATGCGAAAGGTTATCGTGATTAAGTTCTTCTGTTATAGCTATTCCCTCCTGTTTAAGAGTATAGAATTCATGGTATAAATTTTAGGTGGATTTAAGATGAATTTTCACATTGTTAATACGGAAAAGGAAGCAGAAAATAAAAATAAAAATAAAGAGAAAGAAAATAAAAAAGAAGAAAAGGGAAATAAAAAATAAAAAAGAAGAAAAGGGAAATAAAGATAAAAAAGAAGAAAAGGAAAAAAGAATGTCGGTTTTCAAACTGTCCTCGGATCAGTTATTTCACCTGTCAGTGCCGAGGCTGCTGCAGTTGCAGGGGATGCAAGATAAATAAAGCCGTCTTTTCCCATCCTGCCTTTGAAGTTCCTGTTTGCGGTTGAAACGCAGACCTCTCCTTCCCCGAGCACGCCCTGATGGGCACCGAGACAGGGCCCGCAGCCAGGGGTTGCAGGGGTCACACCGGCTTTCAGCAGTGTTTCCATGGTCCCGTTTTCGATTGCTGCAAGAAGGGTAGTGCGGGAGGCAGGAATCACAATTGTCCTGACTGCAACCTTTTTTCCTTTCAGGACTGCTGCTGCTACCTCAAGGTCTTCAAGCCTTCCGTTCGTGCACGTCCCGATAAAGACCTGGTCTATGTGAGTTCCTTCAACCTCTCCTACGGGCTTTACATTATCCACCTGATGCGGGCAGGCAACCTGAGGTTCTATATCTCCGGCATCGTATGTGAACTCTTTCAGATAAGCAGCATCAGGGTCGGCATAGACGGGCTCATAAGGCGCAACTGCCCTGTTTTTCAGGAAATCAAAGGTCTTTTCGTCCGGTGGGACAATGCCGGTCTTTGCCCCCATCTCAATTGCCATATTACAGAGAGTCATCCTGCCAGCAACCGAAAGTTCGCTGATCGCCTGCCCGTAAAACTCAACTGCTTTGTAGGTTGCCCCGGCAATCCCGGTCTTTCCGACCAGGTAAAGAGTAAGGTCCTTTGCGTAGACGCCTTTCTGAAGGCTGCCTTCAACAGTCATCCTGAAGCTTTCCGGAACCTTAAACCAGAGCTTTCCCGTGGCAAAGATTTCAGCCATGTCGGTAGCCCCTACCCCTGTTGCAAAAGCCCCGAAAGCCCCGTAAGTGCAGGAATGCGAGTCAGCCCCAACAATCAGCTTTCCGGGCATTGCAAAGCCGTTTTCAGGAAGGACCTGGTGACAGACCCCTTCTCCAACCTCATAGAAGTTAGGTATTCGCTGCTCCTTTATCCATTCCCTGATCTCCTTCTGCAGGGTAGCTGAAGTCTCAGTATTCGCAGGTGCGATATGATCAAAAGGAATTACGATCCTTGAAGGGTCCCAGACCTTTTCCAGCTCCATTTCCTTAAAAGCATTTACTGCAAGCACCGACGTGCCATCATGCGCCATTGCATAATCCACATCTGCAAGCACAAAATCGTTAGCCTTTGCCTCGGTTCCCGCGGTCCGGGAAAATATTTTTTCGCTGATTGTTCCCAAAAGTAAGCCTCCTTTCCGAGAATAAAGTGATAATGAATGAAATGTACGCTGAAGAATTAAGGTTTCAGAACTCACTATAACGAGATATATATACTTAATGGATTTGTGGGCTAAAAGTTCTATTAAAGGAAGAGGTTTGTAAAATATTTTTCTAGAGACAGGCATGGTTCAGGACATTTTGTTCGCAGTGTAGAAGTCTAAAAATTATACCACAGTTGGGCAGCCGTATGGCACATTATTTAAGAAATTAATTTATGAAGAGTTAGTTTAATATACTAACGTTAGATTATAGATAGAAGAATATATTAGTGAAGTTTAACGCGGGGGAAAATTAAGATGAGAGTTAAATATATTTCATTTGCGGTTTGTTTTTTATCCTTACTTTTGCTTGCAGGAAGTGCCTCATCAGCCGGGGCCATCCCGGCAGAGCAGTGGAACAGAACTTTTGGGAACATCGAATATGACTGCGGAAATTCTGTCAGGCAGACTCAGGACGGAGGATACATACTGGCAGGAGAGACCGTGGTTAATTATGATGAAGCTAACGCTGATGCCCTCCTGATGAAATTAAACCCGGATGGAATTGAAGAATGGAGCAGGACTTTTGGGGGACCTGCATATGATTGTGCATACTCGGTCCAGCAAACGGCAGATGGAGGATACGTACTTGCAGGCTATCTTGAAAAGGGGGAAGAAATAGATTCAAGAGACCCAGATTCAAGAGACCCGGATGCCTGGCTGATTAAAACCAACTCCAACGGAACAGAAGAATGGAATTTTACCTTTGGCGGGAATAAAACAGACCTTATATTTTCGGTCGAGAAGGCCATCGATGGAGGATACTTACTCGCCGGATATACGGAATCTTTCGGGGCAGGAGCATCTGATGCCTGGCTGATTAAAACTGACTCCAACGGGACCGAACAGTGGAATAAGACCTTTGGAGGAATAAATGAGGACTACGCATCTTCTGTCAACCAGAGCAAAGACGGAGGATACGTAATATCAGGGTTCACCAACTCCTCAGCAGGCGAAAATGAAGCCTGGCTGATTAAAACCGACTCCAACGGAACAGAAGAATGGAGTAAAACCTTTGGCGGGGATAGTCAGGATTATGCATACTCTGTCCAGGAGCTTGAGGACGGAGGATACATACTGGCAGGAACTACGGAATCCTTCGGGGCCGGGAGAACTGACGGCTGGATGATAAAAACAGATTCAAACGGGACTGAACAGTGGAATAAGACCTTTGGAGGCCCGTATACAGATAATTTCTATTCGGTTCGGAAAACCACAGATAAAGGCTTTTTACTTGCAGGCATCACCCAGCCGAGCAGTGATTATAACGATATCCAGGCCTGGCTGATGAAAACCGATTCCGAAGGGCAGAAAGAATGGGAGATGAACTTTGGAGGTCAGGATGACGATTCCGCAGCTTTTGCCCAGGAAACCCGTGAGGGAGAATACATACTCGCAGGACGCACTTCCTCGTATGGGATGGTCTCTGATGTCTGGCTTATCAAAGTCGGCTCGGATAAAAATATGACAGCTAAACTTGATAACAACACAGCCGGGTTTTAAGAAACGGCATCAAAAAGCCTCAATTAAACTGAAGTAATCTGCCATGGGGCTGAAACCTCCGCGGCTTTCTTTCTCTTTTTTTTCATTTATTCCTTTCTCTGAACCCTGAGCCCCTGAGTATAGGTTTTTAAAGCCCTGGACATAACGAGGCCGCCGCAATAGATCAATGATTGGAGACACTCAAGGACGGTACTCAAGGACGGTACTCAAGGACAAAACTCAAGGACAAAACTCAAGGACTCTAGACTGATCGTCCATCTATAAAGAAAATGGATTACGATTGAATTGTTTTTTGCCAATTAAATAATATGATATTATCAATAGGAATTATATATTGGCACAAAACTACAAAAATGTGTTAATTTTTAACATGATATTATAATAACATATTAACATTTAAATAGTAGATCATCATTGATATATACACTAACAAAAAAGTTAGGTTTCCTTCAGAAGCTTCAAAAAATATCGATTATCCTGCAAAGAAGGAAGATGTTGTTAAACGCTAAGGATAGTAACACCAGGAACGACATGCTGCGGAATACAAATAATCTCCGGAAAAGGAGTAGACAAACGCTGCAGATGTCAAGGAAATTTAAAGGAAGCTGAACAAAAGTAAAGGGGAATATCATGGAAACTGAAAGTAAAAGCAGATTAATTGCAGAACTTCCTGTGGAAACTCAGAAGATATTGAAAAATATAGATTTTTCTATAAAAAGGAACGACATTATTGAACAAGCAAGGAAGAGTGGAGCAATCCCGGACATACTTCAGGAACTTGGCATGCTTCCGGACAAGAAATACAATAGCACTGAGGATGTCGCCGAGGAACTTCACCGAATTTATATGGGGATCCCCGCCTAAAAAACGTAACTTACTTTTTTTCATTTTTTAGTAACCGATGATCAATTCAATCCTTTTCTATTTCTTTTTTAAACGTACCCTGTGAAACCTGGAAATCAGATATTTCTCATGCCGAGCCGGTCAAGAAGAAGCTCACAAACCTCCTGACCTTTATCCATTTTCTCCGTTTTATTCCCCCTTCCTTTTTCCCGACTCCTGCCTCCTTTTCTTCCTTTCACCTATTTGAAAACACTTCGTATCAATCAAGCGAAGTTTTAAGCATACTTACGACTCATATCTATCGCAGCTTGCACAGTAATAAAGCTCTTTTCCGGGCAGTACTTTCAGAGCAAGCAGCCTGCTCCGTCAATATTTAAGGGGAAGAGCGAGAAAATAAGTTTGTGATAGGGGATTAAATATGACGTCAAAACTGATGGACTACTTTAACAAGCAACCGAGGATCGGGGTTCTCAGCACAGCGAGTAAAGATGGAAAGGTAGATTCGGCTGTTTTCGGCTCACCTCAGATGACCGATGAAAAGACCGTTGTAGTTGCAACAGGTAAGAACCGCACGTTTTCAAACCTTCAGGAGAACCCTTACGCGATATACCTGATAATGGAACCAGATCCGGAATGGAAAGGGATCAGGGTTTATATGAAGATGAAGGAATCTGCGACTTCCGGGGAAATGCTTGATACGATTAAAAGCCAGATCGCTAAAATGGCAGGGGAGGAGGCTGCGCAGATGATGAATGCAACGGTTACCTTCGAGATCATTGAGCTGAGACCTCTCGTTGATATGGGACAGAGCTGGGAGAATTCAATCTGAATATTCAGAAGTTATGGAAATCAGAATGAAAAATCAAGAAGTTATGGAAAAAATAATAGTAAAAAAAATCAGGTCTTGGGGGTGAGTTACTGAAAACCAAGAGCCCCCGTGTCTCTCAATACTTATATCAAACATGGAGTGTGTGCTCGTTTTTTCAGATTTGATCAATGACTCACCCCCACTACCAAAAATCAAAATGAAAGAAAAATCAACCGTATATAAGTGGGATTTACCCCCCCCCTCATTTTTTAGGTGTTGGTATGAAAATCAGCAAGGAAATAACTATTTTTATTGTATTTCTAACTCTCGTAGTGCTTTTGGGATTGTTTACAAACCCACTAAGTGATATTAGAACGCCAGCTAACAATGAGCTTAAGGTGGGTGGGATGAATATCCGATTCGAAGACGGAACTTCCGAATCGGAAGTTAAAGCTGTTCTTGAAAACTATAAGAACTATAACATGAATACGAACTATAGCATAGATTGCAACGCGGGTTCTGTGGGAAACAAATACTACATTATGGTAGACAAAGATAATCGGGATATAAGACGCGAATTGAGAAAAGGGATGGAGGAAGAGAATAAAGATTGGATTATATCTTCTTCTGCTACTGGCATCAGAAAAGGAGATTCTTACGTAATCGCGGTATCCGAACAGGCTGTCAATGATGAAAAGTTTCTTTCGATACTGAATAAATATGACACTCAGGTGAAAAAGTTCATCTGGTGCTATATTCGCTTTGAAAAGCCGGATGGATCTAAGTATTGGATTCCAGAGGAAAATGCAATCAGAATAAAAAATGAGCTTGAAAATAATGAAAGTATTTTTACTGTATCTATTGACTACATTTATGATCAGTAACTTAGATACATGTTTTTAAAAACGCTTCAAACCGTGACCTCTTCACTCCCGATGTAATAAAAAAGATGACCGGTTCAACTTTAAAACGGGATTTTATATTATACCGGTCTTCTCTAAAAATCCTTCCAGAGGCACGGAGTGAGTCTGGAAACCGCATACTTTGTAGGGGTCTGCGCCCATTGAAAGAGCCATGAACTGGGCAATATTCATGTGCACCAGGTCGTATTTTACCCCGTACTCTTTTTCAATAACAGGCTGGTAGCGGTCATACTGGATATGGCAGTTCGGGCACATATGG
>NZ_JJQY01000095.1:0-25183 GCF_000979295.1 Methanosarcina sp. 1.H.T.1A.1
GATCTACACCTCTCTATTCGTCGGCAGCGTCAGATGTGTATAAGAGACAGGACTACACTACCGGAGCACTTTGGTTGTACTTAAGTGAGTTTTATTTCCCTTATTGAAGGGGGATCTTCAATAAGGGGCTCTCTTATAAATAGTTATCTATTGCGGATAGCTTCTGAGGAGGTATTAGTTAAGATCTTACCAGATCTTTTTAGACCTTTCAGGTTTCTTTAGACTTTACCAAAGTTTTTTATTGATCTCAACTTTTCTTTCAGATCTCTTCTCCGATTTCGTCATCATCTTCGATATCCATGTCTTCTTCGGCTTCTCCAGGTTCCTCAGCATTTTCTACCATAAGGTTTTCGATCCATTCGCTGAGTCTTCCGCAGTACTCGGGCTCGCAATCCCCGGTACAACCAGTACAGGCTGAAAACAGGTCCCTGGAGAGCAGAAGGTCGTATTTCTCTTTAACCTCCTCTTTTGCTTTCAGGAGGTATGTCCTTGCTCCGTTTGAGACTCCCACCTCACGGATAATCAGGTCCTTGTCCAGAAGCTTTTTTATGATTCTGGAGCATTTCCTGCTGTCGATATCCAGCTCTTTCCAGATAACATTCTGGAAAACGCCGTCTTTATGTCTTCTTATTATATTGTATGCTTCGTCTTCAAGATCCATGCCTGCTTCCACACTAATGAGGTTCCTTCTTCAGACGTTTCAGTCTTCGACAGGAGTGATCAGTATGATATTATTGCCTCGAAGCACTACAGAACCAAGGGAGCGGACTTTTTCCCCTCTTACTATCTCCATTGTATCCACAAGATGAAGATTCATATAGTCGTCCACACTCTTCAGAGTGCCTTCAAGCAAATTAAGGTCGCCTTTCATTTCTACCTGGATCCTTGATCCAACGATTTTCTGAACTTTTTTATTTGGGAACAAAATTAAACCCTCGCTGATTTATTATGGATTTTCGGTTCCCCGTACTCCCGGGTTCCTGCTTCTCTTATTCCAAAGCCGGCGCAGGGCAAATTGTGTCAGGGCTGTATACGCATTTACAATAAGCCTGCTGCCTTTATCAGCTGCTTCCTGCCAGCAACTGAAAAACCATTCCGAATCGTCACTCCACCGGCTCTTAAGAAAACTGAAATTACATACCCTTTTCAGAGATATATAACCATCGATCTCTAGAACTATTATAAAAGCCTTTCAATCCTGAGATCTGCATGCAGGGTTTCCAATTTTTATGTGGTAAAAATAAATAAAAATTCTAAATATCACCTGATTTTAACCAGAATCAAAAAAAACAAAACAAAACAAAACAAAACAAAAACAAAATAAAATAAAATAAAATAAAATAATATAAAATAAAAAATAAGATAAAAAATGAAACTAAAAAGAAGGTCTGCCGGATGTATCTTGTGGCAGACCCTAACTATCCAGAGCCCGGATTTAGGGATTAAGATTTTTCTGCAGGCTCAGAATTAAGATTTTTTGCAGGCATCAAACCCTGTAATTCCTCACCGAATGGAAGAGGATGAAGGCAAAAAAGCCTACAATAACAAGCATGAGCCCAAAGTAACCTACCGGGTCCCAGACAAAGCCTATCCCGGCTCCGCCTTCTTCCCAGGAAACCAGGACTGCACCCTGCAGGGTTGTAGGGACCACAAGGCAGACAAAGGCCAGCACGAAGATGAAGGCTATGTCAAGGACCTGCATGAGCAGGCTCCTTTCTTTGTTGTTTGCCTTTCTGCTTGCACCACTTCTACTTGAACTACTTCTACTTGCACAATTATTATTTGCACTCTTTTTATTTGCGCTCATGAAATGCCTCCTCAGTCATAATAGCGGAATTCGTGCATGTGCTGCTTTATAGATTGGCGGACTTTCAGGCAGCCTACGGTCTCTATGAAAAACATCAGGCCCACGAAGAGCAGGTAAACAGGGATAAGCCCTGAGAACTCCAGGAGCACGGGCTTTGTTGCCGAAAAGACCGAGTAGACCAGGAAAAGCTGCACCCCGTAAAGGAGGGAAAGCATAAGCGCAATCAGGGCCGAGTCCATGTTTAGCTTGCTTTTGTACCTGGCATTCAGGGATGTATTGCCTGCTGAACTAACGTTCTTATTACCTGCTGCACTCAATACCGTTCACCTCCTTTATGTGCTGGCTGCCTGCTGTTTCGGGATCTGGCCAGCCAAGTTCACTCCAGATTGGCTCGTTTCCTGAGCTTTTCTTGCGCTTGGAAGAAAAGTAAAAGTACGCAATTGTGTAGAAAAGGAGCCCGAAGAGCAGGTTATACTTGTAACCCCAGAAAAGGGTTGACATTATCAGCAGGGCAATCCCGATTGCAAAGTATGCAATATAGGGTTGAAGCGGGCCTGCAAAGGGCCTTACCTTGCTTGTGTTTGTAGGGAAGAGCTTCCTGAAGCGGATCAGAGAGAAGGGGATCAGCACGTAACAGAGCAGGCCCGATATGATGGAAAAGGTGATGACCTGGTCCAGGTAACCGCTGAAAGCAAAGGCTACGGCAATAGGGGCTGTAAAGATCACTGCCCTGTAAGGGGTGCTGTACTTCGGGTGCACCGCGGCAAACCAGGGGGAAACGTATTCGTCCCTTGAGAGGGCATACCAGGAGCGTGAGGCATCACAAACGCATCCGTTGGCGCTGGCGATACAGGTCAGGAAGGTCCCAAGGCCGAGAAGGGCTATAAAGATGAAAATCCCGCCGTTCTGGGCAGCTTCAAAGAGTGGGTATACCGAAACACCAAGCGTATCTGTGGGGATCAGCATGGAGCAAAGGAAAATTGTCATTGCCGCACCTACAAGCAGGGTGATCATTCCGGCCTGCTGGCCCAGAGGTACAGCCCTTGAGGGGTGTTTGCATTCCTCGGCGCACATTGCCGCACCTTCTATTCCTAAGAAGAACCAGGGCCCAAACTGAAGAGCTGCAAAAAGCCCGATAAGCCCGTTTGGCATAGCTCCTTCAAGCAGGTATCCTGGATGGGTCTCAACCACTCCAAAGGCAGTTGCAAAGAAGAAGGCAATGATTGCAAAGAAAGCCAGCATTGTAAGGGCGAAGTTAAGGGTAAGAGCTCCAACGACTCCGCGATAGTTGATAAAGGTCAAAAGTGCAATCACAAGCAAAGTTACGGGAAAAACCTGAAGCTGAGGAAAAATTTCGGTTGCGATGAAAGCAACAACAATCGCATCTGCGGCTTCAAGGGCGATAAATTCCATGTATACTGCAAGCCCCACAATCGCCGCAGCCCCCGGGCCGACAAAAAGCCTTGCCCAGTCATAAGGCCCTCCTGCAAGCTTTGTTGCCGAGCCTAACTCACTTGCACAGAGGGAGATTATAGTGTACATGGTACCTGCCACAAGCATTGCAAAAAGAGACCCTAAAACACCTCCTTTTGCGATGGTGAAGTTCCAGCCCATGTACTCCCCTACAAGCACGATGCCTACGCCAAGAGCCCAGACATGGTATGGCCTGAGGGTTTTTACAAGGCCTCCGGCATGTGAGGCATCTGAATTCGATTCTGCCATTTTTTTATACCTCCGTTTTCAAAAATCCAGTCTATATCTCGAAAATACAAAATCATTTTTTGGAAACCTTGCTCGCATCTAACAAAACCCAGCCGAATAGGGCAAAGGCCATGAGGTAGATCAAGCCGTTTACAAGCGTCCAGATATCCATGGATGTGCTCCGTATTTTTTTAATAGTGTGTTCCGACAGATTCTCCATGACGTTTTTCAGAACAGTAACCCCTGGAAGAGGCAGATACACACTTATTTTGCCATTTTTGGTCCAACATTTATTTTTGCCATTATTATAAATGCTAGAAACGTACGAAACATCCATATGTTTAAACTTTACGCCCGGAGATTTATATAAATGGTACATTATATAATTGATGTACAGAACCTCATAAATATAAGCAAAATATATATACAAATATTGAAAATAGCTATCTTTTTAGCACAAAGTATAAATACAATATTAAATTGAAAAAATGCCGGATTTGGGAAATTTGAGCTTTGCAAGCATTCAATTTTTGATTCCTGGCTACTTGTAATTTTTCAAGTAGTCTGACAGGGTTACATTGCAATATTTCTTGAAGCTCAGGAAAAACAATCCATTGGTTTTCCATCTTATTTCTAACGGATGTCCATCAGCTGTTCATAATGTGTCCATCGGTTACCCATCGGTTACCCATCGGTTGCCTACCGTTGTCGCAAAAATTATAACCTGAACATTCCTCAATTTTCCAGAAAAAGCATCCGAAGGATGAATGTGCAAATCTATCCTCAGAATTCTTGAGAGAGCCTCTCAATTAAGAGGCTCAAACTTCAAGTTTCCTTTAAAACTTAATTTTAAGCTTCATTTTAGCTTCAGCCAGTGAGCTTTAATAAAATACTTTCTCCCGGATTCAGATATAACCCTGGATCTCCGTGCTGTCTTCAACAGGTTTTATATTTTCTTTCTTGGGCCGGGGGATCGCTCTTGCAATGGGACCGAAAACGGATTCGTATTCATTAATGTGCTGGGTAAGCCAGCGGTTCAGTTCAAGGGCAGCAACCGGCGAGAGTATAACTTCGGCTTCAACGCGCCTTTCGATAACCCTGGATTCGGAGGCATCCCCGAACATCTTGGGGGTATCGTTGTAAAAACCGATCCTGAAATCGTAAGGGCTATGCCCGCCTGCAGCTCCTATTGCATATATCTGCCGGAAGTCTTCAGGCTTTACAAACTCTATTGTAATACTCTTTTTCCCTTTTTTGGAAGCTGCGCTTTCAATATTTTCCCTGGATTCGACATCTTCGGCCATAAAAATTACCTCTGTGCTTTGCTCTCGCGAGAGCCCGGGTATCCGAGCTCTGGTTTTTGCCAGTTATTCATATACTGGCAGATTATTCCTTGTAAGTTATTTTTCCCGGTGTGAATAGGAATATTTACCTCTTCATCACTTATAAATCACTTGTCTGCAAAAACTTTTACGATTTGTTCAGCCCTGGACTTTCTTCTTAAGCTTCTTTGCTTCTTCTGCGACTCCCTTTTTCGAATGGACTCTTGCGATCAGTTCCACAGCATCAAGGTTGCGTACCGCACTGTCCAGATATCCGAAAACATCGCCCTGGTATGCGGAAATGCCGTACTTATCCTCAAGTATCTTAATTATCTGGGAAGGGTCCATACCTTCCATACGCAGCCGGATAATCTTCTCCGAAAACTTCTGTTCTGCGCATCCGCAGTAAGGTGAGTCTCTGCACGTGCAGGTCAAAAAATCCGAGGCAAAGTTCAGCATAAGTACCCTTATTTTTTGATCCAGATGGGACAGAGATTCACCGTCAAAGACAATATCAAGGGCTGCTCCTTGAAAAACCCTCGAAGGCATGTTCACGTGCAGAGAGCTTCCGATCTGGTTTGAATATTTGAAGTATGCAGCATCAAAAAACTCCAGATTGGTTGCAATTTTAATGGGACTATTCCCCTCAAGCACAGCATCTCGAATCAGGAAAGCTTTGGAAACCGGAAGGAAATGGGCTGCAATAATTTTTCCGAATAAAGTAAGTGTTACTTTATTTCCCTTTTTCTCAAGGAATCTATAGCTCTGGAGACGGGAAACCAGTTTATTCAGGTCAAAGCCCCCAAACATAAGGGAATGGATATTCCTTAAGTCCTGAACCGAAGAGGTAACAGCAACTGAAGCAAGGACCTCTTCAAGCTGTTCGGCTTCCCCGTACTCGACTCCTGCAGAGAGCATCTCACCCTGCAGTAACTTGATTGCAACCTCTTCTTCAGTATCGGACTGTGAGCTTGAATAGGACTTCCCTGGCACGGGCATGAGCACGATAATACCCCGATCGTGATAATCAGGTCTGCCTGCCCTTCCGCTCATCTGCAAGAAGTCCTGGACCGAAATCCAGTCTATACCCATTGCAAGGGATTCGAATATAACCTGGGAAGCCGGAAAATCCACTCCAGCTGCAAGGGCAGCAGTGGTCACGACTACCGGAAGCTCCCCTTTTGCAAAATGGGTTTCCACTTTTTTTCTTTCATACTGCGAAAGCCCTGCATGGTAAGGAGAAGCCTGGATTGAAAGAGATCCTGCAAGCTTATGGCAGTTTCTCCTTGAATTCGTAAAGACTATTGTCTGTCCCCTGTGCTTTTTCGAAGAGGACATTGAATACTCTTCTTTTGCAAGCTGGGAAATCAGTTTTGACTTTTCGTTTTCCTGGCAGAAAAGGAGGTGCCTGTCAAGGGGAACAGGCCTGTGTTCATAGCGGATAAGCTGGGCTCCGAGTTTCTTTGCATAGGCTTCGGGGTTTGCAACGGTTGCTGAGAGGTAGATGAACTGGGCTTCAGGTGTCGCATAACGAAGCCTTCCTATAAGCCCGTCCAGCCTGTGTCCCCTTTCCTGGTCTTCGAGTATATGTACCTCATCTATAACAACAGTCCCGATTTTGCCAAGAAAATCAGCATTTCCTGAGCGGAGCATGTGGTCTACGCCTTCATAGGTTCCCACAATTATGTCCGCATTCGGGCTTGTCCGCATTTTCACGCGCTGAGAGGTCTTTATGAGAATTGCACCAATTTTAATGGAGGTTGTAAGCCCGAGCTTTGAATAGCGTTCCGTGAACTGGTCGTACTTCTGGTTTGCAAGAGCTACAAGGGGAACCAGGTAGAGCATTTTCCCTTTTTTATCCATCAGGTTCTGAATACCTGCCATTTCCCCAATCAGAGTTTTCCCGGTTGCGGTTGCAGAAACCACAAACTGGTTTTTTCCTTCCAGAAGCCCGGATTCTACAGACAATGCCTGCACGGGAAGCAGGGTCTCGGATTTCTGGAGAAGCAATTCTTTGAACTTTTTTGCAAGGGGGAGGTTCTTTACCCTGAAAGTGGATTCGGAGGGGTTTGTCCTGATAGTATCATAACGTGTGAATTCGGGGTCCAGCCTCTCAGGGCTCAGCATACGGATTGTCCTGTCAAGGTCTCTTGTTTTGTGAAGAACCTGCTCAAGGAAATCAACTGATTTTTCCCCGTACGGTGCTCCTGCTGAACGGACTGCCCGAAGCAATTCTTCTTTTGCACAGTCTTCACAGATGAGCTCATCGTGGTACTTGATGGACTTGCTGTTTACAAAGTTAAAACGTTTATTGATCCAGCAGTGTTTGCAGATCTTTACCCTATCAGAACTGAGTTGAAAGCCCTTGAGCATTTCAAGAAAAGCCTCTTCATTTGCAGGGTCCCCTCCTTCGTTGAGCATAATCCTGTTTGCACTGCGCAAAAGCTCTATGAACTGCTGGGGAGGAATGAATTCCTCATTTTTTTTGCCGGTAAGAAGCCGGATTTTATGAGGTCGTGGACCTTTATAACTGTCCTTTATATGGAGCTCAGCCATGGAAAGCGGCTGTTTCATACGGTCCTTTATGGTCATCACTACAATTTTTGATTTTTCAGCATAGCTTAGGACCCATAGCGTCATTGTTTATCCTGATATGTGAATGGTATAAGTAAGCTTCCTTTCGGAGGTCGAAAAATGATAGTACTCTGCTGTCTTGCCGTCTTTATCCAGTAATACCGCAGCATCGCCTGTGAAAATTAGGGTAAAAAATGAGGTTACGTTTTTCAGTAACTCTTCCAGAGTATAAACATTTTTTAGGGCACACCACCTGATTTTTCCTATAGTGTATGCCTTCCTGAGTACTTTTTTCAGAGTATCTCCTTAGTATCTCCGTATATAGTATTTATCGTATTTATATTTTATTACTTTCTTATTATATAAGAATCGTTTTGGTTTGTTTTATGGCAACAAAAACTCCTTATTTTCAGAACACCGGATCTTCGGTTGAGCTAGCATACAGGTTCAGCTGAACCTGAAATTAAGCTGGATAAAGAAATCGGGTTAAATAGAGAAGTTTAGTTGAGCAGCAGCCTGGTTGAATAAAAAGGTGGTAAGAGGGGGCTGAAGAGAGAGTTTTATATTTTCAGTTGCTACTTTCTTTCAGTTGCTACTTTCTTTCAGTTGCTACTTTCCTCACACACCCTTTATATAAATTTTAAAGGCAGGCTCCTTCCTTTGCAAACCTGCACATGCAGCTCTGAACCTCGGGAATTTTTCCGATAGCATCCGAGAGAATTTCGAAGATTGAGTCCTGAGCCTTCCCAACAACTTCTGTGACTTCATCTGCTGTTAATTTCTGCGTGGTCATCCCACATGCCTGGTTTGTAACGATGGCAAGGGAAGCGTAACAGAGGCTGAGTTCCTTTGCAAGGACGACTTCCGGCACACCAGTCATGCCAACGACATCTGCAAACTGGCTCATCATTCGAATTTCAGCCCGGGTCTCAAAGCGGGGACCTTCAGTACAGGCATAAATTCCCTCGGTATAGGAAAGTCCCTGTTTTCCCAGGGCAGACTTAATGGCTGCCTTTATTTCAGGGCAATAGGGCTCAGTAACATCAACGTGGACAGTTTTATCGTCATAAAAGGAAGAGGGCCTGCTGCGGGTAAAATCAATGAAATCGTCAAGCACGACAAAACTGCCCACGGGATGCCCTCGCATTGACCCGACCGAGTTTGTGGATATTACGCGTTTTACTCCGAGGGAGTGTACGGCCCAGATATTTGCCCTGTAGTTAACTCTATGCGGCGGGATATGAATTTCTTCGGCATGCCTGGGAATTATTGCAACGCGTTTTCCTTTTATGCTGGTTAGATATGCGGTAACCTCTCCATAGGGGGTTTTCACCAACTGGCTTTCGCAGTCTCTGTATGAGCTGAAACCCACACCTCCAAGCACTGCAATCTCTGCAATTTCAGCTGCCTTCTCCATTTTTATATCTCCTTTTCCGCGTTTTAATAGTGAACGTATTAATTTTCAACTGATTTGTTTCTCCGAAGTTCATGCGCTTTTTTTATTTCTTCTTCCTCTCACTCTCTTCTCGCTTTCCGGAGTCTGGTTTGACAGGGAATACTTTATCCCTGCAAGTGCAATGAGGATTGCAATTGCAATCGAATATACGAAGTACTGCAGCGCAAGGGAAGGATCGCTTAAGACCCCGTCCGATATGGAGGCTACTGCCAGGATGTATGTGCTTGCCCCCCAGAAAAGAAGGCCGGTTGCGATCACGAAGAGGGAGAGGGAGACACTTCTATATATGGGCCTGCCATCCATCCTGAGATCGAAAATTTTTCCCATGTCCGCAAGCAGGAGGGCTGCTGCATACCACCAGACAGATACATTGATGAAGACCGAAATAAGAGTCAAGGTGCCGTGATACCAGACCCCTTCTGCGGAGTAGAGTTTCCATACCTCCATAGCTCCGTATACAGTGGCTACAAGGCTGGTAAGCAGGGCAGCAGTGTAGCTGATGAAGACCATTCTCTGCTCAAGGAAAGCATCCCAGAGCCTTTCTTTTTCGAGGGCAACAATATCATCGAGCCCAAAGCCCCTGTACAGCATGTAAAGCCCGACAGCTGCAAGAATTCCCACAACTGCCCCTTCGGGGTAGCGGGCAAGCAGGAAGATGGCATAAATCAGAAAAGCAAGACCTATAGGTACAAAAAAAGTCTGAGAAATCTTGGGGTCACTGAAGGCGTGTTTGAGGATATAATATGTGCTTTCCAGATTTTCACTCTGCATAACGACAATACGTTTTACGGAGTCAATTTTCATTCTGGACTGCACAATAGGGACAAGAGTTTCATCCTCTGCCCCATCCGAGACAAAAACGGCTCTTTGCACTTCGTTCATCTGGAGATAAAGTTCGAGCTGTTCGGCGATCTTCTGGTCTGAGATCACGCCGACATTCTTATCACCTGCAAAAGAGACGATCTCAGCGTCAACTCCTTTTGCCCGAAGCTCATCAAGGATCCGGATCCCTCCGAAAATCGTATTTGTGTCCGAATCTTCAGGGTCGGCAATCCCGAGTGCAACTGCTGCCTGAACATTTGCCTCCCTCCCTACGATGGGAGTTCCCATTTTTGCTTTTTCGCCCAGGTCGTTATCCCTGTCTATGCATATAACTAAGGTCTGCATGTCTCCTCTATCATTTTTATGGAGATATTCTGTCCCGGAGATCCAGTTATCTACTGAAAAAGGTATCTTATCAGGTTTCCGATTTATCAGCTTACAGAGGATGCATTACAGGAGCCGTTTTTTATACTCGCCGGATCCTTTCCCCTTCTTTCCGGTAATTTATTCCTGACCTGATACACTCTTTGAATTTGTTGAACTTCCTTACTCTTTACAAGTATACTATTTCAATTGATGGTTTATATAGTGAACTGCGCACACAAGCTACTTGAAGTTCTGTAAAATGGGCAGACCCTTTTACATGGTATGAACTCTATATATATTTTATCTTCGTTTTATAAATTTCGGCTGCTGGTATCTTACATGATAACTATTCTTTTACAAATCCCGAAAAAACCTTCACTTTCAAGGATAGTGTTATAATTCTGGATGCCGATATATAAGTGTTTAAAAACAGGCTCTCTCCAGGAGAGAAATCTATTCTTATTATTGAACATTTAAAGGGGTTTATATGGCAAAAGCAATTGAGACTGAAACAAAAGAAACCGGAGCCGGTAAAAAAGGTTTCAATATTCAGGAAAAAATTGGAAAGCTAGGGGATGATATTGATAGCCTTGCAAAAAAGACTGGGGACGAAGCCTCAAAACTTTCAAAGAATATCAATGGAGAAATTAAGTCCCTATCCGGGGAAATTAGGTCTATTGACGTAAAGGACGAGGTAAAAAGCATTACTAGTAGAGTCGAAAAGCTGGTTGATTCGACCGGAGACAGTGCGAAAAAGCTTGCCTCGGAGATCAAGGCAGATATCAAAAAGTTAATGGATAAAATTTAAGGATAATTTAAAAGAAAAAAATAGAAACAAATGAGATCGAGGATGAGGAAGCGGAGGTCTTCTTCGTCTTTATTCTCTTTCTTTATTCTCTTTCTTTATCCTCTTTCTTTATTGTCTTTCTTATTTTCGTTTCTGGCTTTTTCAAGGATTCAGCATCCACTAATTTAGTTTGAATTCCAGTTAGTATCGGATTCCCTGCGCATAGATCGCATCGACAACCTCGCCTTCGGTCACTGTGACTGTCACTGTAGCTGTATCGATTACAGCCGGATCTTTTTCAGAAATCAGATCAAACTTGTAGACGAACTGCCAGCACGAGGTACAGTTGAGAGTTCTGGTTTCAATAAAAACCGGTTCGGTCAGATTGTAGGTTTTGTAAGAGTCAAGGTCTCTTACATAATCCTCAGCTATCTGCTGACTCTCTCCTTTCGAGGTTTCATTTAATCCATCATTGTTATTGTCAGTTCTTTCGGTACAGCCGGATATGGTTACAGAAATACAGAAAACTATCAGAAGCAGGGGGAAAATAAAACGGATTTTCATAAACCCTCAGCAGGAAACCCCTGAGTCTTTAGCTCAGGGGAGGAATGCGTAAACTTCCCCGTCCTGCTCTGTTGAATTAATGTACTTGTCCTGGCCCTCAATCGTTCACAAATTTTCTTCACGTTAACACTATCTGAGATTTTGTTTCCAAACATATCCGAAATAGCAAAGAATCCGGAAGACCTTTTGCCTTTGACAAACCCAATTCCCTTACTCGTTTTTACAAGATCGAATTTTCTCAGGTTGAACAGTTTCCCCGTAGGTATTTTCTTTTCGGATCTTTTTCCTGTCCTTTGCTGGTAATCCCCCTTGCTAACGTTTCTTTTTAAAAAAACAGACTCTTCTACCTCTACTTTCTGGTCGTCCCTGCAACAAATAGCAACAGCATCAAAGTAATGTGTTTTTAACAGCTTCAAGACCTGCTCTCTCCTGTACTTGGTTTCGTACCCGAAAGTCTCTGCAAAATTCCAACCTGATTTCCGGATTTGGGATTTGATAATGCCTACTTCTGTTGCATGTTTTGTTTTTGACTTTTTCCCTGAAAGCTTGAATTCTCCATTGTGCAGGGCTTTGTGACAGGTTTCACAGAGCATTATCAGGTTTTCCGGTGCATCTGTTCCCTTTTGTGACCTGAAAACGATATGATGGCAATGCAGCCTGGAATCCTTTGACTTTCCCCTGCAGTGCTGGCAGGTGTAGCCGTCCCTGTCCAGAACGTAAGCTTTGATATTGTAGAACCCTTTAAGGTCCCCTTCCTGATATCCGATCCCGGAAACTTCCGGATTTGTTATTTTGTGAATATCAAAGGAAGCAAGTTCTACCTTCCACTCGGTTACAGGAAGCAGGGATTCCACAAACCTCTTTTCCCGGAAATGAGCTTCAAGTTTGCTTCGGATAGAAGGAGCCAATCTTCCTTCTTTCTTTGAATTTCCCCGGTTATCAAATCTTGCGGGTCTATACCTTGTCTTCCGACTTCTCCGGCTTCTCCGGTACATCTTCCGTTGTTCCATCTTTTTCGAAACGTTTTCTCTCAGGTAGATTTCGGACTGATACAACACTTTTCCGTTAGCAATGGCTGCACAGCCCACTACCTTAGAGCCGGTATCCATCCCTGCAGTCACAGGTTGAGTATAGCCACTGCTTCTGAAAAGTAACTTGATTGTGAATGGCGTATTTCGGACCACTTTTGCTTTGCCTGCTTGCAGTAGCTTTCTGGCTTTTGAGGGTTTGCAGGGCATCAGTGGTTTTTTGTTTTGATTGATTACGAAAACTAACATATAGTTTTCCTCCGAAGAGTTATGCGTATCCGAATTGTGGAGTCAATTCAGGAATCCGTCCTCCTCTCGATCTGATATGGAAAGGTTTAACGATGCAAGCACTGTCCCTACCTCTCAGGACTGTTTAACCGGCATCCTTAGAGCCTTAAACTGAGGCGACATTCAAGGGTAACTATGCATTCTTTCCTATCGTTTACCGATTTTCCGTTGCTCCTAATCGGTGATCTGGTCAACCAGGGCTTGTTAGACAAGCCCCTGAGTCTTTAGCTCAGGGGTAGTTGACCTGTTTTTCACTTTTCCTTTCATTTGCCCTTCATCCGTTCTTCTCTGATCCCTTGCTCTATTAAAGTGAGTAATAAGGTGAGTAATCTCTTAGCCCATTTCTCTTTTTAACCAAGCAGTTTTTTCAGCTCATGGAGTTTGTTCATGGCTTCTATTGGCGTCATCTCATCCACGTTCAGCTTTTTCAGGGCTGCTTCCACAGGGCTCAACCCTTTTGCCCTTTCCGGATTCCCATTGCTGCTTCCGGGGTCGAAAAGCATCATCTGAGTATAGCGTGCACTTGCTTTGCTTTTCCTCTTTTTCCCGTTTTCGCTATCCTCTGCTTCTTCAAACACGTTTTCCTTTTCAAGTTCCTTAAGGATCTCGTTTGCCCTTTCGATCACCTTTTCCGGGACTCCGGCAAGCCTTGCAACCTGGATACCGTAACTCCTATCTGTTGCTCCGGGAACGATTTTCCGCAGGAAAACCAACTCGTGGCCATCTTCTTTTACTGCAATATGGTAGTTTTTGACCCGCTTTAATTTCTCTTCAAGGGCTGTAAGCTGGTGATAATGGGTCGCAAAAAGAGCCCTGACCCCAACCTTTCCCCTGTTGTGCAGGAACTCCACAACTGCTTTTGCGATGCTGTATCCGTCATATGTGCTCGTCCCCCTGCCTATTTCGTCAAGCAGTACAAGACTTCGGGGACTTGCGTTATTCAGAATATTTGCAAGCTCCACCATCTCAACCATAAAAGTGCTCTGCCCGCTTGCAAGGTCGTCAAAAGCCCCTATCCTTGTAAAGACCTGGTCAATCATTCCTATGGATGTATGGGATGCCGGAACAAAGGAGCCTGCCTGAGCCATAATTGCAATAAGGGCGGTCTGGCGCATGTAGGTGGACTTTCCTGCCATATTCGGGCCTGTAACAAGCAAAAACTGGTTCTCCTTGCAGTCCATTTCGGTATCATTGGGTACAAAGCCTCCTGATACGGTACTTTCGACTACGGGGTGCCGCCCGTCCCTGATAAGGATCTTGCAGTCTTCGGTGAGCTGCGGCCGTGTATAGTTGTTGTTTTCTGCAACTTCGGCAAGGTCTGCAAGGACATCAAGAGTCCCCAGTCTTTCTGCGGTTTCCTGGAGTTCCCTTGAATGCGCTGAAAGGGCCTGTGTGAGTTCAGTGAAGATTTCGTATTCCAGAGCTACTGCTTTTTCATTTGCTGTCAGGATCAGGCTTTCTTTTTCTTTAAGTTCCGGCGTAAAGAAACGCTCTGCATTTGACATGGTCTGTTTTCTTATATAGTCATCAGGCACCTGGCTGCTGTTTGCATTGGTAACCTCGATATAATAACCAAAGACCTTATTGTATCCGACTTTCAGGGACTTGATTCCGCTTCTCTCTTTCTCCTTCTGCTGAAAAGCCGCAATCCACTGTTTGCTGTTGCTTGCAATATCCCGGAGTTCGTCAAGTTCCGGACTGTACCCGGACTTTATCATTCCGCCATCTCTAACGGTTACAGGAGGCTCTTCAACAATTGCTTTTTCAATCATTTCAGTCAGGTTTTCCAGTTCCGAAAAGGCTGCAAGCCCTTCTGCAATCTCTTTTAATATTTCTGGCCCGGCTTTTTCCAGCAGGCAGTCCCGGATAGAAGGTACGACGTCCATGGACTTTTTCAGGGCTACGAGGTCCCTTGCGCTGGCATTTCCGTATACTATCCTTCCTACCAGGCGTTCGATATCTCTTACGTCTGAGAGCCAGTCCCTTATATCATAGCGGAGCAGAGAGTCTTCTGCCAGTTCTTCTACGGCATCCAGCCTGTGGTTTATATTTTCTACGGAAAGAAGGGGCTTTAAAAGCCATTTTTTCAGGATACGGCTTCCCATAGGTGTCCGTGTGCAGTTCAGGGTCCGATAGAGGGAGTTTTCGTCTCCTCCTTCCCTCACGTTTTTCACGATTTCGAGGTTGCGCAGGGTAATCGAATCCAGGACCATGAACTCGGTGTTTGAGTAGGTCCTGAGGGTATTGATATGGGCAAGGTCCCTCATCTGGGTAGTCTTTGCATACTCAAGGGCAGCCCAGACGGAGTAAACTGCAAACTCCAGCTTTTCGCAGCCCATGCCCTCGAGGGTTGCGACCCCTAAATGAGCTTTCAGGTTTTCTCCGGCTTCCTCGGGTCCGAAAATCTCGGGAGCAAATTCCTGCACAATTGTCTGGTCCCTTAACCTGGCTACTAGATCTGAATTCCCGTACAGGGACGGGGGAAGGATGCATTCTGCAGGGTGCATGCGGGCAAGTTCGCTAAGTAATTTCTCAAAGCTGTCCGAGTCCGTAAACTGGGTTGTAAGGAACTCCCCTGTAGATATATCGAGGAAGGAGATCCCGAATTCGATTTCTTTTTCCCCGTTTTTTCCGGATTTTCCGATCTCCCTTCCTGCAACTGCCATGAGGTAATTGTTTGAGGCATCCGAAAACATTGAGGAGTCTATTGCTGTTCCCGGGGTGACCACCCTGACAACTCCCCGCTTCACAACCCCCTTTGCTTGCTTCGGGTCTTCGAGCTGTTCACAGATTGCTACCTTGTACCCCTTATTTATTAGCCTGGGCAGGTAGGTGTCAATTGCATGGTAGGGAATTCCTGCAAGCGGCATTTTCTCCCCAGTTTTGTCTTTCCCCCGTGCAGTCAGGGTAATTTCAAGTTCTTTCGCAATGGTTTTTGCGTCTTCCCCAAAGGATTCGTAGAAGTCTCCCATCCTGAAGAAGATAAGGGCGTCAGGGTATGCCTGCTTGGCTTCGTAGTACTGGCGCATTGCAGGGGTCATCATTTCTGTCATTTTTCAACTCACTGTAAGCCTTGATCGTTAATATCTACAGTTAATATCTAAATCTGGAACGGGGATATATGAATAAGCGGCTGTTTCAGCTAAGCAGCATGGTTCTTTTCCGCATGTCAGTTTGAGTCATTTTGAATATTATTTTGAATATCATTTTGAACATCAGTTTGAATATCAGGTTAAAATACTATGTCTTTATCTTGAATCATGCTTCTTATATATAATTTAACAATTCGGTATTGTAAGCCTTATTAAAGGAGGAATTGCCCTGAACCGGGAAAAATTAGTTGAAGTCTGTCCTGTCTGCGGGAATGCGGATATCTATTATGAGGTTGGCGGGTATGCAGGTGCAGTCTACCACTGCAAGGAATGCGGGTATGTCGGAGCTTTCGTTGTTGAGGCTAATGAGGAAATGATTGAGAAAATCAAGGAGAAGTATAAGCGGGAAAAGGGGAAGGAAGAGGAATAAAACCTATTATGATTTTTGGGGCGTGGTTAATCGGCTGATATTGTTCCGGGGTGACCTTACTCGCATCTGCATGTCTGTCTTATCCCGTACTCCGGCGCGACTGGAACCGGTGGGCTTCAAGTAAAATAAATGCGTAAATCTCAACTTCACGGGGAAAATAGAGTGTCAAAATATTTAGTAGTGGACGATCAGCCTGTCTAATTGACTGATTTAAATGTATAAAATGTATAACTTTTTTACGTTTTATCTGGCATATGCATGTCTTTTAGCTTTCCTATCCTTTCGTCCTTTGTATGCAGCAGATCATAAATTGCCTGTATCCGAGTTTTCAAGTCTTCTTTTTTCTTCGAAAAGCCGCCTGCTTCGCAGTCGTTGAGAGCCCGGAGCCCAAAAACAAATTCAAAAACGTGGTCATAGCCTTTTAAAAATTCTCTTAAAAACGACGAACGGAGCTGAAAATAGGAATTAAGCAATAAAACAGGTGTTGTAAAAACGTGTAATGAAAAATCCAATAAAACATGTAAAAAAGTCTAAGGTTGAATAAGAGTTTGGTGGGGCCGCTGAGATTCGAACTCAGGTCGCAAGACCCCCAGCCTTGCAGGATGGACCAAGCTACCCTACGGCCCCGCAGAGTATTTATGTTTTTCAGACGGCAACGGTCCTATGCTTGCTTGCCATCATCCAACTATTGTAATCAAACATGTAGTATAAATGTATATCGGTTGGGAGGAGCCAGCAGGGGATGTTCTTTAATTTTTTTATTTGTTCGGATCTCCGGATTTTGGCTTCAGGGTTTCTGAAATTCGGATTCGGGAAGCTTACTCAGGATACTTTTTGCCCGCAGAACCCTCTGGATGATGGTGATGTGGGAGAAGATGGCTATCAGCACAAGAGCCCAGCCAAGAAGGCCTAAAAGGGCGCCTAAAGCAAGGATGAGCATCCTTTCCGTGCGTTCGGCAATTCCTATAGACAGCTTCCGACAGCCTGCGGACTCTGCCCGGGCGCGGGTGTAGCTCACCAGAAAAGAACCTATAAGGGCAAAGCCAGCCCAGAGCCAGACTTCTATCCCGAGGACGGGGGTAAAGCCAAGTCTGCCGTAAATCGCCCCGGCCATTATTCCAAGAAACATCAGCCCGTCGGAATAGCGGTCGCAGACCGAGTCCAGCACTCCTCCGAAAGGAGTGGTCCTGCCTTTTGCTCTTGCGACTCCGCCGTCAAGGATATCAAAAACCCCGCTGAAGAGAATCAGGAGCCCTCCTTCAAAAGGTTTGCCAAGGGCGAATGCAGCTCCTGCAACCACGCTTACTGCAAAACCCAGCAGGGTAAGGGTGTTTGGGGAGAGGGGTATTGAACGGGCAAACGGAATTACCAGCTTTCTTGTGCTGTTTTTCAGGTCTTCGAATATTTCAATCCCTTCCTTTTATCTGGTTATTCCTTTTATCTGACTATTCCTTTTTATCTGGCTATTCCTTTTATCTGACTATTAATAGTGCATATCTGGATATTAGTCTTATCTTTTTTCTAAATATTTCGGGCTTCAGGGATGGAATTCTCCAGAAAGAGGTTTTAAGGACCGCTAAGTTTTAAGGATCGCTATATTTTTAGGATCGCTATAATAATGAAGTCGCATGAGTTTAAAATGATGTGGAGTTAAAATATGAATGTAGTGGAAAAACACAGGGAAAAATGTACGCAATGCGGACAGTGCCTTGAGGTCTGCCCTCGATATGATGACCTCAGTTTGCTTGACCTACTTTACGGGTATCTGGACGGGATTACTGGAATTGATCCTGCTTCCCTGCTGCGCTGCCTGACCTGCGGGCTTTGTGCCGAAGCCTGTCCCGAAGGGCTTGGGCTCAAGATGCTTATTTCTCCTGCCCGGCAGAAATGGGTAAGTGAAAACGGTCTCACGGACAGGCAGACTATGGCGGACCCTGAGGCTGAAAATAATATCTTCAAAAAGGTTGGTGAAATGGATGAGATTCCTGCGTACATAGACAGTCCTGGCCCTGTCGTGTATTTCCCGGGATGCGCCGGCACCTATATTAACAAAAATATGGCACAGGCTGTTGTTGCCCTTCTGGAAAAGGCGGGGGTCGATTACACTGTCCTGAGCGGGCTTGAATACTGCTGCGGCGCAGTATCTGCAGGTGCCGGAAACCCGGGTCCCATCCACAGGCATGGGCAGCAAAATATCGATGAGGTCAGGAAAAGAGGGGCAAAAATCCTTCTTACATCTTGCCCCGGCTGCTTTAAGGCTTTTAAGGAAATCTATCCAAAAATGTTCGGGGAAATGGACTTTGAGGTGTTACATGTCTCTCAGTACCTGGAACGCCTTTTAAAAGAAGGTAAACTTACTCCGGAAACCACCCTCAAACACAGGGTATTTTACCACGACCCCTGCCATCTGACTCGGGGCATGGGCGTCTACAGGGAAGCAAGAAACGTGCTTGAAAATATCCCCGGCACCGAGCTTGCAAATAAAACTCCTGAAGGTTCGGCTTGCTGCGGTTTTGGTGGAGGCGTAAGGGTCAATTATCCTTCCGAGTCTATTTCTGTAGCTTCTGATCGTTTTCGGGCTGCCGAAAAACTGGGCTGCGGCATAATCATTACCAACTGCGGGGGCTGTATGCAGAACCTTGTCGAAGCCGGAAAGGATGAGAAAATAAAGATCTTTGACCTCGCCGAATACCTTTCCCTTGCTTGTGGAGTAAACATACCGCGGGAAGATCAGAAACTGCTTGAGCTTGTAAACAGAGCTTACAGCTTATGTATTTCTGGTTATAAAGAACCAGATTTATCATAAATTCTCTTTGTGATCCCCTCTATAACTCTCCCGTTTCTATTTTTCTCTTCTTTTTTCTTTTTTCGCCTTGCCTTCTATTTTATCCTCTTCACTTCTTGCACTTCACGTCTAAGGTTATGCTTTTTTCCATCGTCCCACTTTCTCCCATTTCTTATTTTATGTTCAGAATGTTTTATTCTATGTTCAGAATGTTTTTTTTTCTCCGGGGCTGCTAGCATTTTAGATATCTATTCTTTTCCTGTGGGCACGAAATTGTAACGAAATTCTGACTCAGAAAAATATCTGATATATAAGATTTTCTCTTTTTTCCTGTTTTCTGACCTGAATTCCATTCTGACTCCGGAAAAGAGAAAAAACGATGTTCTAAAAAAGAATTAATTGATCGTCAATCAACTATTTAACTTAAAGTTCTGATGCTAAACAGCATCAGTATCCTTTATATCTTCTTATGCTCTGCATACTTAATTATTGTACTTTTTTAATATTTTTCCATATTTCTTCCCTATTTACTTTACTTTTCCTTCTCTCACGTCCCTCCAAAAGTCCATTTTTAATGTTTCATATTTATATTTTTCGTTTGATCTTCTCTGATTCTCTCCCAAATACTTCCTTCAAAATGTTTTAACCAAAACTTATTTATATAACTCTCATTTTTGGCATGTATTTTTTAACAAAATATTTATACCAGTAAATTGAACTTTATTCTGGAGACATTTGTAAAGATGAGTACACAGACGGGATTTAAAATGGCACCAAAAATACTCCCTCTGCTAAACTACTCATGAACCCCAATCAGGACAATCATGAATCCTTCATGATTTCGCAGTTTTGCTTGTGGTAATCATGGTTTCCCACCCATGGTGATCATGAGTTACTTCTCGTGCATCTCATGACTCATAGAGCTTGAGCTTGCATCCCAAATTATCATGATTATTCATGTTAATTTCGGGTCGAGACGTCTCCATAGTTCAAAAACTAAAACGGAGGATGCAACATTAGCCAAGAAGAATTACTTCAGGAACTTGCAGGCGCTGTAATCACCTGTAAAAAGGATGCAGTACTCGCTGCCGTTGAAAAGGCAAAAGGAGAACTGGACCCCGCATTAATTATTGAAAAAGGGCTTGCCGCAGGCATGAATGAAGTGGGTGTCCTCTTTGAGAGAGGCAAACTTTTCTTACCCCACGTGATGATGGCTGCCGACGCAATGACCGCCGGAGTCGCAGCTCTTAAGGACCTTATGCCTGAAGGCGCTTCCAGCGCAAAAGTGGCCGTCATTGTGAACGGTACTGTAGAAGGCGACGTCCATGACATCGGCAAATCCATCGTGTCCACAATGCTCCAGTCTGCTGGTTTTGAAGTGCACGACATCGGCCGCGATGTTCCTGTCATGAACTTTATCCAGAAGGCAAAGGAAGTCAATGCTGATATGATCGGGCTTTCTGCTCTTATGACCACAACTCTTCCTGGACAGAAACAAGTTATCGAACTCCTCAAGGAAGAAGGTATGAGAGAAAAAGTAAAGGTCATGATCGGAGGCGCACCCGCAACCCAGGCATGGGCTGACAAGATCGGTGCAGACTGTTACGCAGAAAACGCAAGTGAAGCCGTTGCTAAGGCAAAAGAACTGCTCGTTTAAATCTTTTTTATCGGAGGTTACAAAATGGCAAAATGTAATGCAGTTGCAGGATTCAACGCACTTAACGGTGTGGAATTAAACCTTTTTACGAACGACGAACTTAAGGCAATTCACTACGCCTCAATGGAAATCCTGATGGACCCCGGTGTCCAGGTCTCTGACCCGGAAGCCAGGCAGATCTTCAAGGAAAATGGCTGTGAAGTTGACGAAAAGACTCAGATTGTAAAGATCCCTGAATATCTCGTAAGAAGAGCTCTTCAGCTCGCTCCCTCCAGGTTTGTCCTCTGGGGCCGCGACAAGAAGCACAACACTGTACAGGAATCCGGCGGAAAGGTTCACTGGACCTGCTTCGGTACCGGTGTAAAGGTTTGCAAGTATCAGGATGGCAAGTACGTAACCGTTGACTCTGTTGAGCAGGACATTGCAGACATTGCAAAGCTCTGTGACTGGGCAGAAAACATCGACTACTTCTCTCTCCCGGTCTCTGCAAGGGATATTGCAGGCCAGGGTGCCCAGGACGTTCACGAGACCTTCACCCCTCTTACTAACACCGCAAAACACTTCCACCACATTGACCCAGTCGGCGAAAATGTCGAATACTACTGGGACATCGCAAAGGCCTACTACGGCGGCGACGAAGAAGAAACAAGGAAAAAGCCTCTTTTCTCCATGCTGCTCTGCCCGACCAGCCCACTCGAGCTCAGTGTCAACGCTTGCCAGGTCATCATTAAGGGTGCCCGCCTCGGTATCCCTGTAAACGTCCTGAGTATGGCAATGTCCGGTGGTTCTGCTCCTGTATACCTTGCAGGAACCCTTGTTACCCACAACGCCGAAGTACTCTCAGGTATCACTCTCGCTCAGCTCACAGTACCCGGAACCAAAGTCTGGTACGGAAGTTCCACCACCACCTTCGACCTGAAGAAGGGTACTGCGCCCGTCGGATCTCCCGAACTCGGCCTGATCAGCGCATCTGTCGCAAAGCTCGCCCAGTTCTATGGCCTCCCCGCATTCGTGGCAGGCACCTAGTCTGATGCAAAGGTCCCGGACGACCAGGCTGGACACGAGAAGACCATGACCTGCCTCCTTCCCTCCCTCGCAGGGGCTAACACCCTCTACGGCGCCGGGATGCTTGAGCTTGGTATGACTTTCTCCATGGAACAGCTCGTTATTGACAACGATATCATCAAGATGACCAAGAAGGCCCTTATGGGAGTCCCTGTCACTGAGGAAACACTCGCAGTAGAGTCTATCCAGAAAGTAGGCATCGGAAACAACTTCCTCGCCCTCAAACAGACCAGGCAGCTTGTGAACTACCCCTCCGACCCAATGCTCATCGACAGGCGTATGTTCGGTGACTGGGCAGCAGCCGGTTCAAAGGACCTTGCAACCGCTGCACACGAAAAGGTCGTAGACGTTCTCAAGAACCACGTAGTTAAACCAATCGACGCAGACATCCTCAAGGACATGAAGGCAGTTGTCGACAGGGCTGACAAGGCTTTCAGAGGCATTTAATTACAATATCAGGATATTCAGGAGATCTAAAAATGGCAAGCACAGAAGCAATCATTGCAAAAGCAAAAGACGCAATCACCGATTTTGACGACGAACTCGCAGCAGAAGTTGCAGAAGAAGCTCTTGCAGCAGGTGTTGACCCTGTAGAGCTCATTGAGAAGGGCTTTACCGCAGGCATGCTGGAAGTAGGAGAACAGTTCGAACAGGGTACTCTCTTCCTCCCCCATGTACTTGCAGCCGCCGAGGCAATGAACGCAGGTATTGAAGTCATCAAGCCGGAAATGGATAGGCGTAAATCCCAGACTGCAAACCTTGGAACCGTTGTAATCGGAACCATCGAAGGTGACATCCACTCCATTGGAAAGGACATCGTTGCCTCCATGCTCAACATTGCAGGCTTCAAAGTTGTGGACCTCGGAAGAGACGTCCCAATCAGTGCCTTTGTTGAAAAGGTAAAGGAACTCAAACCCCAGATTGTTGCATCCTCCGCTCTTATGACCACCACCATGGTCAACCAGATCCAGATCGAAGAACAGCTCAAAGAAGCAGGTGTTCGCGACCAGGTAAAGACCATGGTCGGTGGAGCTCCATGCACACAGGACTGGGCAGACAAGATTGGCGCAGACATCTACGGTGAAAGTGCCACCGATGTCGTCAGTAAGGTAAAAGCAGCCTTACTCTAAAAGCTCAATAAGCAGAAAATGCAGAAGATCTAATCGAATGCATTTTCTGCCCAATTTTATTTTGTACAGTTTTTGCGAAACCGATAGCTGAGGGTATAAACAAAAAAATTCTTTCATATCTGGTCATACTCACGAGCTACATTAACCATAGAAAAGACTGCGTAGAAGCCTGCTCAGTGTTTAGACTACGGCAATACTAAGGCAAACTTCAAAGCTGCTGATAATTGTTTAAAATGGCAACTTAAGGCAATTGTCAAAAAGCCTGATAACTGCAGTAAAACGGGATAAAAATGGCAATTATAACTGTAGTTAATTATATTTGTAGTACGCCGAAAACTGTAGTCTCTACATTAAATATAAAAGTTAATCTAGTTCCCTTAAATGTAAATGCCCTTAGATAAGGGTTCGCAAGCTGTACTTTCAGACTGTGGAATAGGGTTGGGACGGACTCATGCCCTGAGGGAATTCCATAGTGCTTCTGAAAAATGGAGGGATTTTCCGTGGATTTAAAATCTTTAAAAAAACAGGAAAGCAAACGAAAAATCAGTAAAGGGTACATGTGGGCCCTTTTCTGTGCTGTATTCTGGGGTATCTGGTATCTTCCAGGGACTGTTGTGTGGGTGCTTAACCCATTCGATGAGATGTACAGCGCTATTGCCGAAACCGGAGGCGACGGCTCAGCTCTTATTGTAACTGCCGTGCTGATTACGGCCTTTAATGCACTTACGGTCATGCTAGCGCTCATGCTCTGGAATGGAGTGCTTGGTAAATACGGGGAACTTGTCCGGACAGTGAAAGAATTCAACCCGTGTTCCAAGTGGTTCTTCCTTGCCTCGATTTTCGGAGGCCCTATGGCAATCCTCGGTTCGTTCATTGCTATGGGCTTTATAGGCGGAGCATTTGCAGCTGTTGCAGCTCTTCTTTACCCTGTGGTGGGCTCTGTTCTTGCTTACTACTGGTACGGGGAAAAGATCTCCAAGAGAGCGGCAATCGGTATAGGAGTCATCATTTTAGGAGGCATCACGATCTTCGGAGGCGGGCTTCTGACTGAGCTTTCCTCAGGCAACGTCCAGTGGATCGGATACCTTGGAGGTTTGATGGCTGCTGCCGGCTGGGGCATTGAAGGTGCAATCGCAGGAAAAGGTCTCGACATTTCCGAGCCGGACGTGGGGCTGACCCTCAGGTTCGTAGGAGAAAACATTATCTGGTGGATCATTGTTGTTCCAGTGCTTGCAATTCTCGGTTACCCGATGTATTCCTTTGCACTCCAGGCCTTTGAACCCCTGACCCTGCTAGTCTTGATTTTCGCAGGGATTACCTTTGGTTTCTGTTATGTCTGCTGGTACAAGTCCTTCCCGCTTATCGGGGTCGGAAGAGGGCAGGGTATTGGAAACCTCTACGGTCTGTTTGCTATCATCTTCATTTTCCTCTTCTTCGGAGATGTCCCGCAGTGGTCTATCCTTGTCGGAGGCACTCTCTGTGTTATTGGTAGTTTCACTATGATTACGGAAGACACAAGTGCGCTTGAAACTCTGAGAGGTGAGTGAAGTGAGCGGAAACCGGCCTATCAAATTCAGGATTCTGGAGATTTTACTGGATGGAAAAGAACGATGGAACTATGAAATCGTTTCAAAGATCCAGGACGAGTACGACATGAGGAGCAATTTCCACAGGGACAGCATCAATTTCGACATCCTCGAACTGGCATCCGGAGGGATGCTGAAGGACGTGGAGCAGAAAGTCGATGAAGATGGGATCTACAAGAAAGGTTTCCTCCTGCACAGGTACGTGATCACCGACTTCGGAAAATCCCGCGGCTCTGATGCCTGCCTGAGATATGTGTAATCTTTAACGGAGGTTAAAACATGACACAAACAGCAGCGGCTCTGGAAGCTTACAATGCGTACTGGGCAAATTCCTTCATCCCCGCCGGGGACATTATGTGGATGGTTCTCATCCTGGTCCTGGCGTCAATTGCCCTCTGGCAGGCAAGGACCTTCGTGTCCAAGTTCTGAACCCCATAGAATACAGCTTTCCATATCTAATATTGAATACACAATAAAATGGTGATATAAATGGCAACTGAATATGCTTTGAGGATGGGAGACGGTAAACGTATCTTCCTTACCAAAGAAAAGATTGTTGAGGAGATTGAGGCAGGTACGGCTAACGCCGCTGACCTCGGTGAGATTCCTGTCCTCAGTGGTGATGAACTTGAAAAGCTTGCAGAAATTCTGATGATGCCCGGAAAGGCAGTCAGTGTTGAGCAGGGCATGGAAGTTCCTGTAACCCACGATATCGGTACCCTC
>NZ_JJQY01000095.1:25204-98427 GCF_000979295.1 Methanosarcina sp. 1.H.T.1A.1
CTGCATGATGCACGAGAGAGCCTTTGGTGCCGACACCATGGAACTCGGTCACATCGACTACAGCTACAAGCCTGTAAAGCCCGTTGTTTCAAACGAGTGCCAGGCAATGGAAGTCTGCCAGCAGAACATGGTCATCCCTCTCTTCTATGGCGCAATGCCGAACATGGGGCTGTACTACACTCCTGACGGACCCTTCGAGAACCCCGGAGACCTCATGAAAGCTTTCAAGATTCAGGAAGCATGGGACTCTATGGAACACGCCGCAGAGCACCTTTCCAGGGACACCGTATGGGTTATGCAGAAAATCTTTGCCTCCGGGGCAGACGGTGTAAACTTTGACACCACCGGTGCAGCCGGTGACGCAGACATGTACGGAACCCTCCACGCCATCGAGGCTCTCAGGAAGGAATTCCCGAACATGTACATCGAAGCCGGAATGGCCGGGGAATGTGTACTCGGTATGCACGGCAACCTGCAGTACGACGGTACAACCCTCGCAGGCCTCTGGCCACACCAGCAGGCACCTCTGATCGCAAAGGCAGGCGCAAACGTCTTCGGTCCAGTGTGCAACACCAACACCAGCCAGACCTCTGCCTGGAACCTTGCAAGGGCTGTCACCTTCATGAAGGCAGCTGTTGCAGTTTCCACTATCCCCTGTCACGTTGACATGGGTATGGGTGTCGGCGGAATTCCAATGCTTGAGACTCCTCCAATCGATGCCGTTACAAGGGCAAGCAAGGCAATGGTCGAAATTGCCGGCGTCGACGGCATATAGATCGGAGTCGGCGACCCAATGGGTATGCCGATTTCCCACATTATGGCTTCCGGTATGACCGGGATCAGGGCCGCAGGCGACCTTGTCGCAAGGATGGAATTCTCAAAGAACATGAGGATCGGAGAAGCCAAGGAGTACGTCGCAAAGAAGCTCGGAGTCAGCACCATGGACCTCTCAGACGAGCACGTCATGCGTGAACTCCGTGAAGAGCTTGACATCGGTGTCATCACCTCCGTGCCTGGCGCAGCCAAAGGCATTGCAGCAAAGATGAACATCGAGAAGCTTCTCGACGTCAAGATCAACTCCTGCGATCTCTTCAGAAAACAGATTGCTTAAGATGGACTGGTTCAGGCTCCGGCCTGTACCTTCCTCCATGCAATGGAAAAACGGGAGAAAGCAAAAAAACGCTAAAAGCCGTCAAAATGCTTCAATATCTCCGGGAAACCGCTCTGGAAGATTCCTTCCTGACCCGTGTTCCGGGGATATATCCCTGCCGTCTTTTCCATTTTATTTTTTGGAATTTTATTCAAATCCCTGTTTTTCTTTCATTCAATTCTTAATTTTTCTATTGTCGATTATTCTTTTTTATTTTATGCAGTCAGTTTTCTTCGGTTTTCCGATCTGCAGTTTTTCTTTCAGGGTACAATTGTTTAAATTCCGGACTTCCTTTCCGGTTGTTTTCAGTCAGGTTGTTCTGTAATTTTTATTTTTTTGTAATGTAATCTGCTTGATACGATATATTTATATATTTATACGTGCTTTTATTTATTAGCAAATCAAATTTACTTGATTTGCTTAAAAAAGTGCCATTTTAAATCTCCATAATTCGGTAGACTCCTGAAATAATTTGCCTTTGAACCTCCATTCTTTTTTTCCTTTTTTGTCTCCCTGAGTTGATTCTTTCTTTCTTTCTTCATCCCTTCTCTTTTTCTTCATCCTTTCTCTTTTTCTTTCTTCCATCCATTTCGGTTTTCCTTTTTTTGATTCCCTGCGCCCTGATACGGAAATATCTCGAGTGCCTTCAGGGATTTTTATTGCCAGCCCAAAGTTTATCCGTTGATACGATAATTATGCAGGAAATCCAAACCTGCAGGTAAATGCATGAACAGATCCTCATTTCTTGTTTTCATACCTGATTCTACGGTTTATCTGACATTCTGGTGAGAACCATGGCTGACACAATTCACTGGGCGGACTTCATAGCCGAAGACGTGTTAAATAAGAGTGGCAAGCACCTTGTTGCCACAGGAATCACTCCTTCCGGACATATCCATATAGGCAATATGAGGGAGGTCGTGACTGCTGATGCTGCTTACAGGGCACTCCTTGACAGAGGGGCAGATGCTCGTTTAATCTACATTGCCGATAACTACGACCCTCTGCGCAAGGTTTACCCTTTCCTTCCTGAAAGTTATGCCGAGCATGTGGGTAAACCCATTTCCGAGGTTCCCTGCCCATGCGGGGAATGTGCAAATTATGCCGAGCATTTCCTGAAACCTTTCCTTGAAGCCCTGAGACGCCTTGGCATCAACCCCGAGGTTTACAGGGCAGACGAAATGTACAGGGCAGGAATGTATACCGAAGCGATAAAGTCCGCTCTTGTGAAAAGGAATGAAATTGCAAAAATCCTTGAAGAGGTTTCGGGAAAAACAGTTGCAGAGGAATGGAGCCCTTTCAACCCCCGCTGTAACGAATGCGGTAAAATCACGACCACGAAGGTTACGGGTTTTGACCTGGAAGCCGAAACTGTAGACTATGTCTGTGCCTGCGGGCACTCCGGGAAGGTGCCGATGGCAGGAGGGGGAAAGCTTACCTGGAGAGTGGACTGGCCTGCCCGCTGGGCTGTTCTTGGGGTAACTGTGGAACCATTCGGAAAAGACCACGCCTCAAGGGGTGGCTCCTATGATACCGGAAAGCGAATAGTAAGGGAAATCTACGGGCACGAACCTCCCTACCCTATAGTCTATGAGTGGATAATGCTTGGGAAGCAGGGAGCAATGTCTTCTTCTACGGGAGTGGTTGTCTCGATTTCGGATATGCTTGAGGTGGTGCCTCCGGAAGTCCTTCGCTACCTTATCATCCGTACAAAACCTGAAAAACATATCAAGTTCGATCCCGGGCAGCCTCTCCTTACCATGGTGGACGAATACGAGCGGCTCAGGGAAAAATTCCGGGAAAATGATCCCTCCCTCGGGGACTTTGAAAAGAAGATTTACGAACTCTCCCGGGCAACAGGTATCTGCCATCCGGAAATTCCTTTCAAGCAGATGGTGACAATCTATCAGGTCGCCCGGGGAGATTTCGAGCAGGTGCTGAAGATCGTAAAGCGTTCGGGCTTTTCAATTGAAGATGAAAAGTGTATCAGGGAACTTGTGGATAATGTCTCAAAATGGCTTGAACTCTATGCCCCTCCGTTTGCGAAATTTAGCGTAAAAGAAAAGGTGCCTGTGCAGACAGCAACCCTTTCGGAAATCCAGAAATCTTTCCTTGGGGCTTTTGCCGACCTTATCGAAACGAGAGAGACAATCAGCGGAGAGGAATACCATATGCTGGTCTATTCCGCAAAAGATGAAGGTTCTGAACTGAATGGGCTGATCGCAGAAAAGTTAAATGAACCGGTCCCGCAGGTAGACCCTAAAGACCTTTTCAAAGCGATTTACACCTCAATTCTCGGGCAGAACTCGGGTCCGAAAGCTGGCTGGTTCTTATCCTCTTTTGAGAAGGAATTCCTTATAAAGCGGTTCAGGGAAGCTTCAACATACAGCCCTGAAAGGCGCAGTTGAATAATGACCGATAAATATGAAAACAGATAACGGGCAGGTTATAATGGATATGGACATCAAGGACACAGAGATAACTGGCGCGGCAGAAATAAAGGATCTTGATGTACCGGGGAAAAAACCTGCTGGCTCTTCAAAAGAAGGCTCTTCAAAAACAGGTTCTTCAAAAACAGATTCTTCAAAAGAGCACTTCCTTGCCTGGGATAAAGAATACGCCCATCTCAAATGGGGGGGCCCTGCGTCTATTCGGAGTTTGCAGGCTTATCTTGCGCCAGAAGTGAGAGTTCTGGATGCAGGCTCAGGGAACGGAAGGTACCTTGGGGAGCTTTCAAGGCACTACACCGCGATTGGAGCTGATATCTCTTTAACTGCCCTTGGAAGTTCCCGCTCACAGCTTGCAAGAAGTGGCAGGTTTGCAGAACATCTTGGGGCAAGTGTGCATGCCCTTCCTTTCAAATCCGGGTCATTTGACGGAATTCTCTGTTACGGGGTGCTCCAGCATCTTTTTAAAGAAGAGCGGGAAGCTGCTGTCAGGGAATTCTCCCGCCTTCTCTGCTGTGGCGGTTTTATTTTTTTCGAGGCTTTCGGCTATGAAGATATGCGCTGCGGAGGGGAGCCTTCAAGCCCATTTGAAGAAAAAACTTTTGCCCGGCAAAATGGGATAATTTACCATTATTTTACTGAAGAAGAAGTAAAGAAACTTTTTTGCGGGTTTGAAGTTCTTGAACTGGAAAATGTAATAAAAGAGAAAACTTTTAGAGGGGAATCTTATCAACGGCACATGGTCAGGGGAGTTTTCCGGAAACTTTGAATTTAATTCAGATTTTTTCTGAATCTTCCTACTCATCTGTTTTTTGCCGTTTCAGACCCTCTATACAACTTTAAAAACAACCTGAATATTTTATTTTTTCATACAAAAGCTAACTTCAGGTAATTAAGCACGATTATTACAAGGGCTCCGAAAATTCCTCCTATTGCGCAGACCAGGACTGCTACCCAGGTGATTGCGATTTCAAGTCCTAACAAAAACTTTGCTACGATCAGGGTTAAGATCCCAAGTGCTGCATTTATTGCAAGGCCGGTGGCAGTCTTGAGGACTTTGTACAGCACAAATGCCACTACAGCTGCCAGAATTAATACTGATATTTCGGGAACTCCAACTACCATAGATTATACATAGAGTTCAAATTATTTATATTTATCATTGAGTTTTATGAACCAGTTGTGTCTTTTTGGATATTTGTGTCAGATATACTCGAAAATGGCCTCTTATCTTTTTTATTTGAGGACAGAACACTATTTTACGGCATTTTTCCTTAGAGAGCCCGGACAAATTTAACAATAATTTCATTAAGTGCTGCCTCGTTTGAATAAGTCTGTACCTCCAGTGAAGGCTCAGGATTCCCGAGCACCATTGAAGAGACTGCCGCATCGGACCTGTGCAGGCAGAGTACAGGAATTTTCCGGATAAGCGCCCTGCATATTTCATAGCCTACACCCGTGGACGGTACTGTCACTTCTGCAATCAGCGCATCACTTTTTGCAAGCAAACCAATATCTCTGGCATAGATTTCCTGTTCAGTCATTTTTGATTCGTTTTCTTCCAGCTCGGGGTCTGCAACATGCCAGGTGAGTACTTCAGCTCCTGCTTCTTCGAGGGCGTCGTACATAAACCGGTATGTCTCAAGAAGCTGTCTTCCTCCCCGGATCGAGCCTGACAGGAATATTTTCGGGTTCTGCCGTTCTGCTACTGTCTTTTTTTCCATTATCCGATCATCCTTTTTTCTCTTCTATCTCTTGCCGCTCTTTTTTGTCTGTTTTTTCTGTTTCGGTTCTCTTACTGTACGCCTCTGAAGTAATGCCCTGTGGTAAAACCTTTCCCGAGATCCTCACATTTTTCCTTTGCCCTCTCTCCGGTCTCACAAAATGCGTCAATTGCTTTCCTGTATTTCCCTGTAATTCTCCTGATTTCTTCTGGATTGTCCATTCCGAGAGTCTCGATTCTCAGGCTTGAAACACCACTTTCGATAAGTGCCGGGACATATTCCAGCATGCAGAGGGACCTTGAGTTCAGGAGGTGAGTCCTGCACTGGTAGTCCATGAGCAGGGGAAATTCGTAATTCTTTTCATCTACCAGCTTAAAGTTCCCTGAGGTACAGGGTGCGCTGCATTGATTTCCATCTTTCCCGAGCAGCCCTCCTGCAAGGCAGTGTTCGGATTCCATCAGTTCGAGGCGGCCGTGGATAATGCATTCGGCAGGTCCGTAAGCAGCTACTTCTTTGAGCTCGTCAAGCGTTAATTCGGGAGAAATTACCGCCATTTCTGCTCCTTTCTGTAAAAGGAGGGCAAAGGTATAGCCGTTATAGATATTCATGGGACTGTCTGCAATACATGGAACTTTTTTTTCTTTTGCGAGGTTAAACGTCCCGAGGTTTGAAACAAGGACCCCGTCAGCTCCGAACTTTTCCACATGGGAGAGAAGTTCTTCCACCGGTTTCATCTCGTAGTCCTTCACTATTTTAGGAGTATTAAAATAGATTTTACTGCCTGCAGCTCTGGCTTTCAGAACAGCGCTTTCAAAAATAGATTCAAGACTCCTGCCGGAAGCCTCCTCTCCGTCGGAGTTTTTCTCTTTTCCGGCTGCTTTCGGCCTTCTATAAAGTCCCTCTCCGAAGTAAACACAGTCTGCTCCGCCTGCAAGAGCTCCTTCAAGCCCTTCAGAGGAATACACGGCAACTGAAAGCAAGGGCTTTCCCGGAAGTTTTTGGGTTTTTATTTCCTCTATCTCCCGCGTTTCCTTTCTTTTCTCTGTTTCCCCTGGTTTCCCGTTTTCCTCTATTTCCGTTGCCTTTTTTTCTCCAAATACAGGGAGCTGCAGATTTTCTAGAGGCGCACGCTTCCACTTTGATACGCGCAGGTTTTCAAGCTGCAAGACCGCTTTTGTCCTCAAGTCGTTCAGTTGCCCAACGGGAATAAAAATATCCCCTTCTACATTCACATTAAGTTCGGCTGCCTCAAAAAGAGTATTTCCAAGCTTGGTGAGCTGTTTTTCTATCTGGGCTTTTGAGGTTGGCACCTTTTCTGCCTTCTCGACCAGATATTCGGATTCAACTGCCACTACATTTGAATCGCTGTCTTTTATTTCGAGCCTGGCAGGTTTTCCCGGGGCAATGGTTGCTGTGATAAGTAAGGGGATCTTAGGCCTCAGGGCTCCGAATTCGCTTTCTTTTTTAAGGGAATCCATAAGTTTCTTGTCATGTGTCCTGTAAACCGTGCTTCCTGATGGCGCTCTTGAATCAAAGGAGATCTCTATGACTTCTCCTTTCCCCGCATTGTATACAGGGCCCCTTTCAGTATACATCGAGGATATGATTTTTCCTTTATCTTCAGGCCTGGTCTCGGCATTTTCGACCATTATCCCGTCTCCCAGGCGGAGGGAGTTTGAAAGTTTTATGCGAATACGCTTTGTGCGCGTGTCATAGCTGACAACCTTGCCTGCGGGAATCCCGCGGTTGTGGGGGTTTTCCCGGCTCATAAGTTTTTCACGCGGGTTTCCAAAAAAGTAGCCTGAGGTAAAGCCGCGGTTAAATAGCTGGGTAAGGGTCTCCTGCTCCTCTTCGGAAACCGAATAACCGGCAGGGTTTTTCAGGTACCTGTCAATCAGGCGGTGGTAGATCCTGACAACTCCTGCAACATATTCCGGCCTTTTCATCCTGCCCTCAATTTTGAAAGACTCGATCCCGGCTTCTATAAGGGCTCCAAGGCCTGAGGTCGTGTTAAGGTCCTTAGGGCTTAAAAGATAACTGCCACTGGTTTTAACCTGCTTTCCTGCACAGTACAGCCTGTACTTTTTGCGGCACGGCTGGGCGCAGTATCCCCTGTTTCCGCTTCTTCCCCCTATAAGACTGCTCATGAGGCACTGGCCTGAATAGGAAATGCAGAGGGCTCCGTGTACGAAAACCTCTATCTCTACATCATTTTTTTCTTTTATCTTATTTATATCTTCAAGTGAAACTTCCCGTGAGAGTACAACTCTTTCGATTCCCAGCTCCTTTACAAAAGCAACCCCTTCACTGTTATGCAGAGTCATCTGCGTGCTTGCATGCAGGGGAAGGTCAGGCAGGTATTTCCGGGAAAGGGAAATAAGTCCAAGATCCTGAATGATAATTGCATCTGTTCCCATTTCTCTCAGGCGGGAAAGCAGTATAAGAGCACTTTCCATTTCCCCTTCCTTGAGCAGGGTGTTTACGGTTACGTAGATTTTTACGCCCCTTAGATGGGCATAATCAATAGCTTTTTCAAGCTCTTCCTCTGAAAAATTAGATGCATATCCCCGGGCGCTAAAAGCCCTGGCTCCTATGTATGCAGCATCAGCTCCGTTTTCTACAGCTGCCGTAAGGGCTTCCATGCCGCCGGCCGGTGCCAGCAGTTCAGGTTTTGCAGGCTTCATCAAATGGGATTACAGAGTATGCTCTTAATTAAGCTTTGGCATCCTTTTTGGAAAACATAAAACTGAAAATCAAAAAGTGCGGAAATATTCCTTCCTGCAAGCTGATAACTGCTCAGGAAGCAATTCCTCTAAAACACCTTAAAACCAATCGGTAATACTGTTTTAAAAATTATAAAAGGGGGGAGTAGATTATTAAAGAGCTAACGGACAAAACCCGATATAATGTTTTTCCGGGTTATGCTTTTGGCCCAATTATCCAGGTCATAATCCTGTTGTTTTTCTTATCTTTTGAGGTTTCGCAGAGTATTTTTCCATCATGCATGTGGGATTCGCAGGAATAGTTGACTTTGTCTTCCTTTCCCATGTGCTTAAAGTGTACCTTGAAGTATCCCTCTGAGCACCCTATCCCGTATTTAATCCAGCCTTCAATATCCGCTCCACCCTCACAGCTTCCCTCGCATGCAATAAGCTCAAAGGTCTTTTCTTCATAAGACCCGATTTTTTCTGGAGCAAAGTGGCCTTTTTTGTACTTCCCCTTCTCAATTTTCTGAGCCTGAAGCACAAAGTCCTCACCGGTGTTGTTCAGGATCTTCAACTGCAACCCTTCAAGAGTTTTCATAGTTTCTGTTTCTGACATCTTCGATTACCCCGATAAGAATTCAGATAAAAATTCCAGATAAGAGATTGCCTCTAATAAATAAAAAAGTATCTCAAAATATCTGGAAGTAAATATATTATAGAAGGAAGAATCGCTGAGGTAATAGAGGCTCTTGATGCCGTAATGCTCTGGGTGAAGTAACGCCCTGGAAAATAGATCTCCTGGAAAAATAGATCCCTTGAAAATTAAGGATTATGGATGCCAGGCTCTTCTGAAGGGCATCATCCTCAATTTTTTCCAGCATTCAGAGCCTTACAGGGATTTCCCGCTCTCTCAGGTACTCTTTTACTTCTCGTATTGAATATTCACTGAAGTGGAAAATGCTTGCTGCAAGGGCTGCATCGGCTTTTCCTTTGGAAAACCCTTCATAGATATGCTGTGGGTTTCCAACTCCGCCAGAGGCGATGATTGGGACATCCAGTTCTTCGGAGAGCTTTCTTGTAATGGGGATATCGTAGCCAGCGCAGGTCCCGTCCCGGTCCATACTTGTAAGCAGGATTTCTCCTGAACCCAGTTCTTCTGCTCTTCTTGCCCACTGCACGGCATCAATCCCCGTAGCTTCCCTGCCTCCGTAAATTACCACTTCATACCAGGCGGGGGTCCCATCTTCAAGTTCCAGGATGGTTTTGCCGGGATTGTTCTTTATGTCTGTATTTCGCCTGCAGTCAATCGCAGTAACAATACACTGGGCTCCGAATATGTCAGAGGACTCTTTTATAAAATCAGGGTTTTTTATTGCCGAGGTGTTGACCGAAACCTTATCAGCGCCTGCCCTCAGGATCTGGCGGATAGCGTTAATTGAACTGATCCCGCCTCCAACTGTGAGAGGGATAAAAACCTCATCTGCGGTCCTTTCGATCACATCGATCATGGTTCCCCTGCCGTGAGCTGAAGCTGTGATATCCAGGAAAACAAGTTCGTCTGCGCCGTCTTCATTATAGCGCTTGGCGAGTTCCACAGGGTCTCCGGCCTCTTTCAGGTCCACAAACTCCACACCCTTGACTACACAGCCGCCTGCCCTGTCAAGGGTCACATCAAGGCATGGTATGATTCTTTTGGTGAGCATCAAGGGATATTGAAGTTAACTGTTATTAAAAGCTTATTGAAATTAAGCGGTAGAAGTCCTGAGGGCAGCAGGCTGTCAGAATAAGTAGAGATGGAATAATCTGGTGGTCCCTCATTAACTGGTTGATATATTCCAGAGTCCGGGAGAAGATCTTCCGTTTTCTCTCCCTGCGCCGCAAGGACCTGGGCCGACCTGCCAACCAGATAAAAAGCGACCTAAAAACCGACAACGCGATTAAGAGAGATAAAAATACATTGGATAAATGCCCCCGGACTGAGAGAACACTTTCCTTTACCTCAGAAACCGTGTTTTAATTCAAGTAAACATCAGTACCTCCACCAGCCGGTCTGGAGGCCCTGCAAAAAAGCAGAATAAACAGATGTGAAATGCCAAAACCCATCAAGTAGTCCTCTTGAGCGAGCGAAGCGAGCGAAAAGGACAGCGCACTGCAGAGCCGCAACTCTGCTGATTCAGCCAAAAATATTCATCACACGTGCGCCTTCAAGTCTGGACATCTCTATTTCGGAACATTCCAGCACTTTCTTTCTAATTCTGATCGGGGCTCCCACCCTGAGGGCGAGGGCAATACAGTCACTTGGTCTTGCATCGAATTGCATTATGTTATTGTCCTTTCTTATCAGGAGGCGGGCATAATAGACTTTATCCACCTTATCATCGATCATTACGCCCTCTACCTTTATTTCCATACGGTCAAAAATATTAACCATGAGGTCATGAGCCATCGGGCGAGGAGGAGAGATATTTTTAAGTACGTTTCCTATTGAAAGGGCTTCCAGATGCCCAATATATATGGGAAGCATCTCGCCTTTTAAATTCTCAAGCAGTACTACCGGAGTAGGGTCACTGAAAACATCGACTATATAGACATCTTTGACATGAATTTCTTCAAAATCCTCGTAATTATCGATGTCCATATCAAGTAGTTAATTTCACATATATTAATACCTTATTTAATTTTTTTTAATTTATTAAAGGAGATGCTTATAGCCTTGCTTCAGACTTTTTTCTAATGCCAAATTATCACGTTCTTAATTTTTTGGGAAACCATGTTTTCCGAGCATAGGCACGAAGGTAACCTCACCTTTTCTTTTCTTATGTATATTGCCATTGCTATCTTTTTTAATCCTGATAAGTTCCTGGAAATAATCCCCTACAGGAATTACCATTATCCCCCCGGGTTTCAACTGTTCCAGCAGAGTCTTAGGGATAGAGGGCGCTGCGCATGTTACAACTATCCTGTCATAAGGTGCATACCGGGGATAACCTATTGATCCATTCTCAAGTAATACTGTAACATTATCGTACCCCGTTTCTTCCAGGTTCTTCATTGCAAAATTTACAAGAGGTTTTATGCGCTCCACAGTGTATATACGTCCGGTTTTTCCTATGAGCTCTGCCATCACTGCAGCATTATATCCGGAACCTGCCCCAATTTCCAGGACTTTATGCCCTTCAGACAGCTCCAGGATTTCACACATAATAGCAACCATATGAGGGGCGGATATTGTTTGCCCGTGGCTGATTTCTAGAGGTCTGTCCGTATAAGCTGCCCTTTGCTCATATTCCGGAACAAACCTGTGTCTGGGAACACGGAGCATGGCCTTGAGCACATTTTTTTCCAGTACGATACCTTCAAGCCTTTCTACAAGGAGCTTGCGAAGCTCTTCGAATTCTTTTTCTTCTTTTTCTTCTTTTGTTCTTCTCTTGTTATCCTTACCATAGTCCTTTTCGGAAATCGCGTTGACCAAAATCATCCTCCTTCTTTCTGATAATTTTGTTTACTTGTTTTGCAAGCACAACGTCGCTTTTCTGGACCTGAATACCCCATCCCTAACTTTTATTTTATTGATTAAAAGGCGTGGATTTCCAACTTCTTCTATCTGCGTCATACTCCCGGTTCTTTTAAAACCCGTATTTGCCTATCAAAGGCACGAAAATAACTCCCCCTCTTTTCTCTTTGTGTATATTGCCTTCGCTATCTTTTTTAATTCTGATAAGCTCCTGGACATATTCCCCTACAGGAATTACCATTATTCCTCCGGGTTTCAATTGCTCCAGTAGAGGCTCAGGGATGTCAGGAGCTGCGCATGTTACAACTATCCTGTCATAAGGAGAATAGCTGGAATAGCCCACAGATCCGTCTTCAAGCAGTACGGTAACGTTTTCGTAGCCGGCTTTTTTCAGGTTCTCCCTTGCAAAATTCACAAGGGGCTCTATGCGCTCAACAGTGTATACATGCCCCTTTCTCCCTACAAGTTCCCCCATTACTGCTGCATGATATCCTGACCCCGCCCCTATTTCCAGGACCTTTAGCCCTTCCGAAAGCTCAAGGAGATCACACATAATGGCAACCATATGAGGGGCAGAGATAGTTTGCCCGAAGCCGATATTCAGAGGCGTATCAATGTAAGCCCCCTTTTTCGCGTATTCCGGGACAAATATATGCCTTGGGACCTTGAGCATGGCTTTGAGGACTTTTCTTCCTGTTCCATGGATCTCAAGCCCTCTTATGAGGTGCTCTCGCATCTCTTCGAGTTTATGCAGTTCTTCCTGGTCTTCGTCCTGTTTTCTTACTCCCTTTTTTTCGATGTGGTTTTCTTTACCACGGTCCTCTTCTGCTCCCACCCTGAATTGATCCTTCTCTTTTCTTTTTGGCAAATATACGTTTTACATATTTTGCAAGTACAACGTCGTCTCTCCTTGACCTGAACAGCCCGTCTCTGACCTTGATTTTGGTGATGAAAATCCTGGTGTTTCCAACTTTCTCCTCTGCTCCCACTACAAATTCATAGTCTCCGGGAACGCGTTTTTCCATTACTTCCGTTTTTTCAGTTCCTTGCTGTACGGAGAATTTTACAGTTATCTCATCAATTGCCCTTCCCCACACTGTCTCTATTTCTTCTGCAATGCCTGCATTGACACGTTTCCCTCCTGCTTCAAGGGAGGTGATCAGGATAGGGCATACCATTCCCGTCTCTTCATCGTCAACAATCAGCTCGTCATCCACCTCAAGAACAGTCTCGGAATCCAGATCGGTTTTGAAGGTATTTGAGGTATCCATCTTGCTGACAATGACCCTCACGCTGATGTTTTTCGGGGTTTTAATCTTTGCAGGATGCACCTGGCCGCACTTCATACAGCGGACAAGCGGGCTCTGTCCTTCTTTCAGAACTTCATGTCCAACTTCCTCTTGCGGGGAACAGGAGGGGCACTCAATATCAATTTCTCTTATCATAGTCTAATCAGTAGATGGATTCAAAATACTAAATACTTAACTTCTCCGGTGATGTTTTCTTCTGAAGGTATCTTGCAGGAGAAGTTCGGACATAAAAAAGCCCCATTAAAAATAAATTCGAGATAAAGATAATAGAGTAAAAAAGCAAATGGCTCCTGAATTTAAACCCTGAGCCTGGAACGTTGTTATCCTTTTACTATCCATTATCCTGGAAATTACTATCTATTATCCTGGAAATCAGCCCATCTCTAGCTTCATGGTTATTATTCCGGATTCAAGGTTTTTCCAGCCCGGTTAATGATTTTTTTGTATTTGCCGTACACAGGTGGGCTCAAGAGGCGCTCGACGCATGGGAAAGAAGCTTGAAATGCCAGTAGTGTGTGATTCCTCAGGTGAACATGAGTGGCATTCGATATTGATCTGCTGTGTCATGGCAGGTATGTTTTCCAATTCTCTCTATTCTACTTAGTTGGTTCATAAAACTTTTTATATTACCATTCGGAATACTGATTCCTTTATCCTCCCGTCCTGCCTGATATCAAAAGTTTTATTATAATGAAATGCGTAGTCTTACATCTCATAATTGAGACGCATCTCAAAATTAAGGCAATAAGGGTGCCGACAGTGCCGGACATTGAATACCTGAAGAAACTTGCCCTCAGAGGGGCAGTAAACAAAAATGTTAAGGTCTCTTCGAGTGAGTTTCACAAGCATACGGGGGACAGCTCTAAAACCGCAGCAAGAAAGCTAAAGCAGATGGAAGAAGAGCGGTTAATTGAAAGAAAGATAGTCCCCGGTGGCCAGTTGATAAAAATGACCGAAAAAGGGATTGAAATCCTAAAGAACGAATACGTTGAATACAACAGGATCTTTTCCTCAGAGCCTGATACCCTGGAACTTGAAGGAAATGTGCTTAAAGGTCTTGGTGAAGGTCAGTACTATATAAACATCCCCGGATACAGGAAGCAATTTGAAGAAAAACTGCATTTTGTACCTTTCCCGGGTACTCTGAACGTGCAGCTTTCTGAAAACAGCTCGGCTCTTCGAAACAGGTTGCTAGAAATGCCCGCAGTCCGGATAGAAGGTTTTAATGATGGAGAACGCACTTTCGGAGGCGGGAATTGTTATCCTCTCAAAGTAGAGGGCATAGAAGCTGCTGTGGTCGTTCCTGACAGGACGCACTACCCATCGGATTTAATTGAGATTATTGCACCGGTAAAACTCAGGGATGCCCTGAAATTGAAAGACGGAGATAGAATTGTGACACGGGTAAAAAAGCAGGGTATGGAGGGACAGGAATGAGCGAGAGTACAGTATGCGAATGCCTGAAGTATAGTAATGAGAACATCAACAGGGCACTGGAAGCCCTGCGTGACGGAAAAATGATTCAGATCTATGACTCGGACTCCAGGGAAGGAGAAACAGATCTTGTGATCCCTGCAAAGGCTGTCACTTACACAGACGTTAAGTGGATGCGGAAAGACGCAGGAGGGCTTATCTGTGTGGCAGTAGATCCTGTGGCATCAAAACAGCTCAGGCTGCCTTTTATGGCAGACATTGTCCGGGAAGCCAGTAAAACAAGTGAATCCCTCGGAGAAGTTGTTGAAAAAGACGGGGACCTTAAGTACGATTCACATTCCTCTTTTTCCATCTGGGTCAACCACAGGGATACAAGAACAGGAATCCCTGATCTTGAAAGAGCCCTTACAATCAGAAAAATCGGGGAAATCACGGAAAACTCCCTCTCCGGAAACGGAGTCCGGTTTGGAAACGAGTTCCGGACTCCCGGGCATGTGGCTCTCCTCCGGGCTGCCGAAGGGCTTCTCGATGAACGCATGGGCCAGACAGAGCTTTCAGTTGCCCTCGCCAGAATGGCAGGAATTACCCCTGCAATGGTTGTCTGCGAGATGCTGGATGACGTTAGTGGGAAAGCCCTTTCAAAAGAAAAATCAAAAGAATATGGCAAAGAACACGGGCTTGTCTTCCTCGAAGGGCAGGAAATAGTTGAAGCCTATATGTTGTGGACAGGCTCAGGGTGCTAAAACACCTTTTCTTTTCCACTTCTAATTTCTTTTCCACTTCCGATTTCTTTTCCACTTTTATTTCTTTTCCACTTTGATTTCTTTTTTACTTCCGATTTCTTTTCCACTTTTAATTTCTTTTCCACTTTGATTTCTTTTCTACTTTGATTTCTTTTTTACATTTTTCTGGTTTGCTAGTTCGGGACAGCAGAATATTATAATATAAAACGTAAGTTACTATCTAACAACAGCGTCTTCCGGCTATACTAAACCTTTTGTTTCTGTCGTTCCGTATTCCTGTGTTTTGCAGTTCACATCTGGGGGTGCCATCTGGTGATGCATAGGTTCAAAAAAGTCCAGCAAGTTCTTGTTCTTGTACTTTTCCTGAACCTTGCCGTAGCTTTTGCTAAAATCATTTACGGGAAATTAACCGGCACCTTAAGCATGACTGCGGACGGATATCATTCCCTTTTTGACGGGGTATCCAATATTGTGGGTCTGGTGGGAATTTTTATTGCATCCCGTCCTCCTGACAGGGAACATCCCTACGGCCACCAGAAGTACGAAACAGTTGCTTCGATTTTTATAGCTGTCTTGCTTCTGTTTGTCGGGTTTGAGATCTTCCAGAATGCTCTGGACCGTTTTCTTGTACGGAGCACTCCCGGGGTAACAGCCCTGAGCTTTATCATTATGCTCGGGACAATGGGTGTGAACTACCTGGTCACTCGCTACGAACATGGGCAAGGGGTAGCTTTGAGCAGCTCGGTACTTATTGCAGACTCCATGCACACTAAAAGTGATATCTATGTCTCTTTCTCGGTTATAGTAAGCCTGGTTGCGATACGGTCAGGTTTTCCTCTGCTTGATCCTGTAATAGCTCTTCTGATTTCTTTCCTTATCTTCAGGGCCGGGTTCAGGATTATGAAAGAGAGTTCAAAGGTTCTGCTTGACATGTCCCGACTTGAGGAAGAAGAGATCTGCAACCTTGTTTTAGGAATTGAGGGGGTACTCGGCTGCCACAAAATCCGGACTCGTGGAGGCATGGGCGATATCCGGATAGATATGCATGTGCTTGTGCGGTCTGACATGCCTCTTGAAGATGCACACCTTATCGCTCACAGGGTAAGCAAAATGCTGAAGGTTGAGTACAAAGACGTTACTGATGTGGTTGTACACCTTGAACCTGCCTTACCCCAAGAATCAAATAGCAAAAAAACCAGTTAAGATGCATGGCTGGAAACGTTTTCGGGCAGATGTTTCAAATCACGACCTGGGGAGAGTCCCACGGCAGGGCTGTAGGTGTCGTGGTTGACGGGCTGCCTGCAGGTCTTCCTTTCTCCGAAGCCGATATCCAGAAAGAACTGGACAGACGGCGCCCCGGGCAGAGTGAGGTTTCCACTCCCAGAAGCGAGGCTGACAGGGTGGAGATACTTTCAGGAATTTTTGAAGGCATGAGCACAGGGACTCCCATCTCCATGCTGGTCTGGAATTCTGATGCCAGGTCTTCTTCTTATGATGCTATCAAAGACACTCCCCGCCCCGGCCATGCCGATTTTACGTACATGGCCCGTTACGGAATAAGGGACCACCGCGGGGGAGGCAGGTCTTCAGCGCGGGAAACAATAGGCAGGGTTGCAGGCGGGGCTCTTGCAAAACTTTTGCTTTCCCATTACGGAATCCGGATTGCCGGGCATGTGCTGGAACTTGGCGGAATCCGGGCAAAACCCCTGTCTTTTGAAGAAATCCTCAAAAACGTGGAAAAAACCCCTGTGCGTTGTGCCGACCTTGAAGCTGCTGAAAATATGCTTGAAAAAGTTGCAGCCCTGCGGCAGGAAGGAGATAGCGTCGGCGGAATTGTCGAGGTTATTGCAAAAGGCGTGCCTGCAGGTCTCGGAGAACCGGTATTTGACAGGCTGGATGCGGACCTTGCAAAAGCCCTTGTGAGCATCCCTGCAGTCAAAGGCTTTGAAATCGGAGCCGGATTTGAGGCCGCCCGCATGCGCGGAAGTGAAATGAACGATTCCTTCCGCATGGAAGACGGAAAAATTACCTGTTCGAGCAACAACGCAGGCGGCATCCTCGGAGGAATCTCATCGGGCCTGGACATCGTCTGCCGTGCAGCAGTAAAGCCCACTCCTTCCATAAGTAAACTTCAGCAAACCGTTGACCTCTCAACTAATGAAAATGCCGAAATTGCAATCAAAGGGCGTCACGATCCCACGATTCCTCCGCGCATGGTGCCGGTTGCCGAAGCCATGGTTGCCCTTGTGCTTGCCGACCATATGCTGAGGAGTGGTTTTATTAATCCCAGGACCCTGCTGGAATAAAGGTAATACAGTGAGTGCGGCCTCTCTCCCCCAAAATCCACTCCAATTTATATACACTCTCCGCCGCAAATCACTTCTTTTTTATCTTTAATTTTCAATCCTTAATACAGACGATCCGGCATGTAGTTACCTGGATTTCAGATTTTGGTTTGAATATCGACGTAAATACCCGAAGACTGGTGACCATTCTTTTTTATCCGCGGAAAACAGCTGTGGTAGCTATTACCTTATAAGTTTTCTGACCAGAGTCTCAAACTATCATAAATTAGAGGGTCGATTACATACTCGAAAATTATGTGAAGCCTGTCAGTTTGATGATCTGGCTAGAAAACTTATATAGAGTCTGTTAAAAGTCAATTATGGAGTTCAAATGTACTTTCCAGCTTCGCCTGAACTCCACGTTCCAGAGGCGTGATTATGCCGGTTTTGAGGGTCTCAAGGCTTGCCTGGTCATGCCTTCCGGGAAACGTTACTTAAATTTTTTAGTTTTTTCTTTATTTACCTGCTTCAGTTAAAATGTGAGGGATTTTCTTGAAAATAAGGGCACTGATAGTCTTCTTACTGTTGTTTTCGCTGATCTCCGGATCAGGCTGCATCGACAGCCGCAGCGGGTCGGCCAATGAGACCGGACCGGAAGAAATGGCAGATAACCTGGACGGTTCATTTAATGATACCTTAGGACCGGAAGAAGTAATAGATGATCAGGACAGTTCATTTAATTATGCCGCAGAAGCTGCTCCTGAAGAAACCTTCTCTGAAAAGAGCAATACCCTTGAAAAGCAAAGCTCCTTTTCCGGATATTACAGTAAAGAAAATCTGCAGTTCGAGCCTGAAGTTCCTGCTTATTCTCTGCCCCTAAAGGCTTCCGAAATTGCAAATTATAACGATTTCACTCAGAAAATTCCCCTTACAAACGAAAGCAGAAATTTGCTGTACAAAAACGGGTTTGTTGTACTTGCAGGTGAAGATTCCGAAAATCAATTGATAGCAGGGAAGACACTGGTAAATGAAACTTACCGAGACCTGAAAATAGCTGATGTTCCTATCTTCATTACGTCGGATTCTCTTCTTCACCTTTATCACATCCAGTTTGATGAGACGCTAAAAAGGGTAGAATCTGAGGAATTTTACTCCGAGCTCTGGAAACTTGACAAAGCTCTTCTTGAAGCCTCCATATATGATTATAACAGCGCATCAGGAGGGAAAAAGGAAGCTGCAAGAAGAAATGTTGCATACTTTGCGGTCGCTTTGAGCCTGCTCCAGCCAGAAGAGAATCAGATAAAGTCTCAGTTTAAGGTTCCTGAATTTGTAAAAGATGATGTTGAAGCCGAGCTTGCTCTTATAGAATCTCATGAAGGCTTTGAAGCCTCTCCTATTTTCAAGTACAACGAAGATTATTCTCAGTATGTGCCCAGAGGACACTACACTAACTCGGAAATCCTGGAGAAATATTTCAAGGCCATGATGTGGCACGGTCGAATAAGTATGTTCCTTCAGTCGGACATGATTACTGAAGAAGAATCAACGGCAGAAGAATTAGCTGCAGAGTACCAGGAAAATGAAGAAAGAATTCAGACTATGCAGGCCTTTTTAATTTCTGACCATTTTGACAGGAGCAAAAACCTCCGGGCAAGGTGGGACAGAATTTACTATGTGACGGCTTTCTATGTCGGGTTTTCCGATGATCTCGGGCCCTATGAATATGCAGAAGCTCTGGATACTGTTTTTGGGAATGATAGGTCCGGAGTGAGTTTTGACAATGAAAGCCTTGCAAAACTGATAACCGAGCTGGATAAATATGAAAGCCCCAAAATCTACGGCGGAACCGGGAAACTAATTCCGGCAGGCTCTGAAACTGAAAACGAAACCTTTGAGGCCGCAAAAGGGTTCCGGTTCATGGGTCAGCGCTACATTCCTGACTCCTATATTCTCCAGAAGCTCAATCCTCCCGCCCTGAACATCATGGGCCTCCTTGGTTCTGAAAGGGCCAGAGAACACCTGAAAAATATGGGTGTTTCCGAAAATGAAGAATACAAAAACCGCTACCGGTCTCTCGAAAAAGAATTTGGGGCTTTTGATGAAGAGGACTGGAATAAAAACCTCTACTGGGCTCAACTATATGCTTTAAAGCCTCTCCTTGTAAGCTATCCCGAAGGGTATCCCACCTTCATGCAAAATAAAGCCTGGGAAGATAAACAGCTTAATGCAGCCCTTGCTTCCTGGACCGAGCTCAGGCATGATACCATCCTCTATGCAAAGCAGGAGTACTTTACAGGTCCTCCTCCCCCGAAAGAGAAACGTGTTCAGGGATATGTGGAACCAGTTCCAGAATTTTATGCAAGGATGCTTGCCCTTACTAAAATGGCACACAGCGGGCTGGCGGAAATGGAAGTTCTTGATGAACAGTCAGATGAAGATTTCACAACTCTTGAAAACACTCTTGAAATACTGCTGGAAATCTCTATTAAAGAGCTTGAAAACAAAGAACTGACAGATGCAGAGTACAAATTCATCAGGAATTTCGGACAAAACATAGCTCCAATGCTTGAGAATGTGGATATAAAGTCTCAGATGTCCACTCTGGTTGCGGATGTTTACACATCTCCCGCCGGAGTTCTGGAAGAAGGGACCGGAAAACTGGACCTGATAGTTGTAGCCTATAAGCAGCCGGATGGCAGGATCGTACTTGGAGCAGGCCCTGTAATGAGTTATTATGAGTTCTTGCAGCCTCCGGGAAAAAGATTGACGGATGAAGAGTGGAGAGAAATGCTTAAAAATAATCCTCCTGAAAGGCCGGAATGGATTAATTCCTTTAGGGGGTAAAAGATGCTATCCTGGATAGCCTATCTTTTTCATCCATTTTTTTCTTGTTAAGAATACGCGTTGATAATACAAACAAAAGCGAGGAACCTCTCCTGAAGTGTGCAATTATGAAGCATAATTTTCAGAAGGAACGCCTTCGCATATATACAGAACAACAAAAATTGTTATTTTGCTACTTTACAAAGGAGTGATAAGGTGAGTCTATTTAATAAAATAATGGCAGTAGTTTTAATTTTCTTTTTCTTTATGATGTTTCTTATTATAGCACCACTGGCGTTCACGACAATCGAACCACTTTATACAATCACGAATTATGATGAACACCCACATAACGCAACCGTCAGAATTACTGGATACAACGGAGAGTATTTTGAAGAAACAAATTATCAGCTCAATTCAGGACAAACTGTAAGTGTAGAAAAACCAAAAAAGCTTTTACTAAAATGGTCAAACCCATTTAAGGATGGGTACTTGTACTTCGCATCCGGGGATTATCATTACCATATTGTATCTGAAAATATGTCAGCAACCTATTATTCAACTCCACACCTTACAAACACTGTAATCTTTGAACTAATCAATGAAAGTGGAGAATTCAACGTGTCCATTACAGAAATGACGTAAAAAAGGAATAATTAAAAAATGGGGCCAGACTCACATAAAACCTATTTTGAAGTAGTTTATTCCTGTTTTTAGTAAGCTTCTTTTTTGCAAGCTTTTCAGTAATCTTAAGACTGGCCCCCCCACTAACGCTCAACTTCCAAATGCTATATCGTTATCCAGAAATTATTTCCCTACCGGGCTGCGGATTCTCAAACTGATGTAATCTGTCCGAGCATCCCTCTGATCAGGCGGAGATTGTAAGTATCATAATAATATAGTAATAAAATCTTCAGCCCACCATTCGGATGAATACATGACTTCCTCTTCTCTTTTCACAGGTCATTGTTTGAAATGACAGAATATTAATATTACTTTATTAATATGACCTCTCAAGTTTTAATTAGATTAACTTTAAGTAAAATTGGTTCTGATTTCTATTCAGTCTTCAGATTATGATTTTTACTTCCTAATTATCATTAATTTGTAAATCTCATTTCCCTCTGACTTCCATTAAATCTCTGACTTCCATTAATATAAACCATTAATCTCTGATTGCCATGACAAATGCACCAAGACTTATCGCATGGGAACTTACTGCGGGCTGCAATCTGAACTGCGTGCACTGCAGGGGAGCTTCTACTTCCTCGGTTCCTGAAGGTGAGCTTACAACTGAAGAAGCTAAGCATTTCATTGACGAAGTTGTAGAGCTTGGAAAACCAATTCTCATCCTTAGCGGAGGCGAACCTCTCACCAGAGCGGATGTCTTCGAGATCGCACGTTACGGGACTGATGCCGGGCTCAGAGTAGTGCTCGCAACAAATGGCACTCTTCTTACTCCTGAGCTTGTGGATAAATTAAGAGATGCCGGGGTGCAGAGGCTCAGCATAAGTATCGACGGAGCGATTGCAAAGACCCATGATGAGTTCCGTGGCATGCCGGGAGCCTTTGATAGAACTCTTGCAGGCATCGAAGTCCTCAGGAAAGCAGATTTTCCTTTCCAGATCAATACAGCGATTTCAAGGCGCAACCTTGAGGAGATCCCGAGAACCTTTGAGCTTGCAAAAGAGCTCGGGGCAGTTGCGTACCATGTCTTTTTCCTTGTGCCCACAGGCAGGGGGGAAGAATCCGATGAGGTTTCCCCTGTGGACTACGAGCGTGTTCTGCACTGGTTCTATGACATGCAAAAAGAATCGGAAATCCAGCTGAAAGCGACCTGTGCTCCCCACTATTTCAGGATAATGCGCCAGAGGGCAAAAAAAGAAGGCATCGAGATCTCCGTAAAAACCCATGGCTACGAAGCCATGACAAAGGGCTGCCTCGGAGGGACTGGCTTCTGCTTCGTATCAAGCGTTGGAGAGGTCTATCCCTGCGGCTACCTTCCCGTACTGGCTGGAAATATCAGGGAACAGTCTTTCAGGGACGTCTGGGAAAACTCCGAGGTCTTCAGGAAATTGAGAGATCCCGAAGAGCTTAAAGGAAAGTGCGGGATTTGTGAATACAAAAAAGTCTGCGCAGGCTGCAGGGCAAGAGCCTATGCTGCTACGGGCGACTATCTCGAAGAAGAGCCTTACTGTATTTACAGGCCTGGGAAAAAATGATAGTGATCCAGATGATTGACATTGATAATTTAAAAGATCAGCTCAAGAAAGAGGCTGCCGATTTTTCCTGTGATATGGATCCTTATGACAGGGAAGTTCCGGTAATAGAACTTGACGAAACCGATAAGAAAATCCTCAACCTGGTCCAGCAGGAAGTCCCCCTCGAAGTCGAACCTTTTGCAAGGTTAGGCGAGATTCTCGGGCTTCCGGAAACTGAAGTCATTGAAAGGCTGCGTGAACTCAACATGAAAGGGGCAGTAAGAAGGGTAGGCCCTATCCTCAGCATGAGAAATATGGGGGGCGTAAGTACTCTTGTAGCCCTGAAAGTGCCTGAGTCCCGCATAGAGGAAGTTGCTATTTTTATTAACGAGTATCCTGAAGTTTCCCATAATTATCTCAGAAGTGCTGCACAATATAATCTCTGGTTTACGCTTTCTGCTCCTAATAAAAACAGGCTTGAGAGGATTCTCAGCGAAATTCGGGAGAAAACAGGCTGTCCTCTTCTTGATCTTCCTACAAAGCACCTGTTTAAGATCCAGGTAAAGTTTGATATCAGGTGAAAAAAATGGATAAAACGGATGTAAAACTGCTAAAACTCGTGCAGGACGGAATTCCGATTACACACTCTCCCTTCAGGGGATTTGCTGCCGAACTTGGAATCAGTGAACAGGAGGTTGTTGACAGGCTTAAAAGCCTCCAGAAAGCCGGGAAGATCCGTCGCTTTGCGGCTTCAATCGGGCACAGAGCCATAGGCATAACAGCCAATGCAATGTGTGTCTGGAATGTCCCGGATGAGCAGATCGAAACGGTAGGGAATATCATGGCTGAATTTCCCGAAGTTACGCACTGTTATGAACGCCCCCGTTATCCTGACTGGCAGTACAACCTGTTTACAATGGTCCATTCCTATACTCCCGAAGACTGCGAAAAAGTGGCTGAAAGGATTTCGGAAGCTACCGGAGTTAAGGATTATACCCTTTTCTTCAGTGACAGGGAGTTCAAGAAAACAGGAGTCAGGCTTTAAGGGCTGACTAATTAATTCATCTTATATATCGAGGTCCCTGAAAATGGCTGGAACAAATAATTTTCTCCCCCTAATGCTTGACCTTTCAGGCAGGAAAATCGTGATTTTCGGAGGCGGTTCTGTTGGGGAGCGCAAGGCTGAGCTTTTCTGCGGCTGTGCGGATACTGTCGTTGTCAGCCTTGATTTCTCCGAAAGGCTGCAGGAACTTGGAGCATCAGGGCAGGCAAGGCTGCTCCGGCTTGACCTTACGGCGGCAGCGGATTCCGAGCTAAGGGAAATCATTTCAGGGGCTTTTCTTGTTATTCCTGCAACCAGCAGTTCCGAACTTAACCGGAAAATCACTGATATTGCAGGGGAAAGCGATATTTTGATTAATCAGGTGGATGCTTTAGGTAATGTTGTAATCCCATCAGTCATCAAAAGAGGAGACCTTGTGATAGGGATCTCCACCCTTGGGCACAGTCCTGCGGTCTCTAAATACACCCGCAGGCAGATCGAAGGCGTGATAACTCCTGCATATTCCGATATGATCCGGCTTCAGGACGAGTTAAGGACTTACCTCAAACTGCACATAAAGGAGCAGAGGAAAAGGAAAGCCCTTCTCTGGAAAGTCCTTGAAAGCGAAAGTGTCTGGAATGGCTTTTCCGAATCATATGAAAAGGCAGCAGAAATCGCATATGCCATAATCTCAGATAATTTCGGAAATTCCGACCTGTAAAATCAGGCTGGAGGTTCACAGGCACATGCAGAGTATATTGAAAGGAAAAGGGTTACTCTGCGAAAGGAAACGTTCTGTGAATGAAAATGCTTTAAATAATTACCCTTTATATAGAAACCCTTAAGTGAAAAATGGCTGATGATTCTTTAATTACCCTTTATATAGAAACCCTTAAGTGAAAAATGGTTGAGGATTTCTGGACAAAGTTTAATTTACAACTCCTTATATTATTCATTCTATTTCCTGTATTCATTCTATCCGGAGGCTCTCTGTGACAGAAATCTCAAGTATGGTTATATCCCATAAAAAAGCGAAGGTTGAGGAAATGGAATCCGCCTGGCACGGAGATCTGGACGGGCTGCTCCATAACCTGTACAACCATGAGTATGTGTACGAGTGCGTCGTCTTAAAAACCTGCAACCGTGTTGAAATTTACATAGTTTCCCCCAAAAGCAGCAGTATACTTTTCTCTTTTGCAAAGGAAATGGGAGCTTCCACCCACATCATCGACTTTTATGGGCACGACGAGTCTCTGGAACACCTGCTCAGGCTTTCAGGGGGACTCGAGTCCATGATTGTAGGAGAAGACCAGATCCTGGGGCAGATAAAGGATCTCTATGCCTATTCCAAGAAAGCCGGGACAACCGGAAAAATCCTTGATACGGCTTTTGAAAAGGCTATCCAGGTGGGCAAGAAGATCCGGAACGAGACCCTGATCAATAAGGGTTCGGTTTCCATAGGTTCTGCAGCTGTAGACCTTGCTGAAGATATCTTCGGGGGGCTCACAGGAAAATCCGTGCTTGTTATCGGAGCCGGGGAAATCGGAGTCCTGGTTGCAAAGGCTCTTGCCGAAAAGGATATCGAAGCTATTTACATTGCAAACCGCACGTTTAAGAAAGCCGAAGAAATCGCCTACGAGCTAGGAGGTCACGCGGTCAAGCTTGATGATATCAGGTCCTATCTCCCGGGTGCGGATGTCGTGATCAGCGGCACTGGAGCTCCCCATTATATCCTTACGCGGGAGATTATTGAAAAAGCCGTGAAGGACAGGGATCGAAAACTTCTTCTTATCGATATCGCAAATCCCAGGGATATTGAGGAATCCGTCGCGGAACTCGAAAATGTTGAGCTCTGCAATATCGATAACCTGAGGGTCATCAGTGAAAGGACCCTGAAGATGCGAAAAGAAGAAGCAAAAAAGGCTGAAGCCATTATCCAGGACGAAATCCGGCTTTTAAATCTCCAGTACAAACGCCAGAAAGCTGACCGTTTGATTTCCGAGCTTTACCGGCAGGTCTATGATGTCCGCGTAAGGGAACGGGAAAAAGCAGTTAACCGGCTCAGTGCCTATCATACTATAGGGGAGATCGAAACCGAGGTGCTTGATGATCTCACTCATTCAATTGTCAACAAGATCCTGGCCGAGCCTACCAAAGTCCTCCGCCAGGCTGCAGAACTCGGAAACGAAGAGTTTCTTGATGTGGTTTCAAAGGTCTTCTGCCTCGATAAAGACAGGGTGAGGGTTGAAAACGTGAAACCCGGCTGCACAAAAGAACAGGCACAGGTTAAAGAGCAATATGCTGTAAAAGATTAAGGCCGAAACGTAAAGGAAAGCAGAAGCAATTACAGGCAGAAATAATCTCCAAATTAAAGCAATTCACAGGTAAAGCAGTTAATATTTCTTAACGAATTCACAGGTAAAACAATTCATATTTCAGGAGTGATCACATGTTTCCAGAAGTCAGGTTAAGAAGGTTGAGGACGGGAAAAATCAGGGACCTTGTGCGGGAGACTACCTTATCCGCAAACGACCTGGTCATGCCTATTTTTGTAAACGAGAATATCGATTCCCCAGTTGAGATTTCCTCCATGCCCGGAATATACAATCTTCCTCTCTCAGAAGTTGCAAAAGAGGCAAAAGAGATTGCAGAGCTTGGGATTCCTGCAGTGATCCTTTTTGGAGTGCCTGCATTCAAGGACGCAGAGGGCAGCTCTTCCTGCGGGGAAACTGACGTCATTCAGGAAGCTGTCAGAAGAATCAAAGCCGAACTCGGAGACAAACTTGTAGTGATCACGGATATCTGCATGTGTGAGTATACAAGCCACGGGCACTGCGGGATAATCGACTTTGAAACTAAAGAAGTCCTTAACGACCCTACTCTTGAAGTCCTCGGAAGAATTGCTATCAGCCATGCAAAAGCCGGAGCTGATATGGTAGCTCCTTCGGGAATGATGGACGGAATGGTAGACGCAATCCGGCAGGCGCTTGACTTCAGCGGCTTTGAGAATATTCCTATTATGTCCTATGCCGCAAAATACCATTCTTCTTTCTACGGACCTTTCAGGGAAGCTGCTGAATCGGGGTATTCCTTCGGGGACCGCTCGACCTACCAGATGGACCCTGCAAACAGTGACGAGGCTCTCCGGGAAGTAACCCTTGATGTGGCAGAAGGGGCAGACATCCTGATGGTAAAGCCTGCGCTTCCCTACCTGGATATCATATACCGGGTCAAGAGTGAGTTCGGGATGCCAACAGCCGCATACAACGTAAGCGGGGAGTATTCCATGATCAAGGCAGCCGCAGCCAATGGATGGATTGATGAGAAAAAAGCCATGTACGAGTCCCTTATTTCGATCAAGAGGGCAGGGGCGGATTTCATCATTACTTACTTTGCAAAGGATGCTGCTCGGATGCTGAAGTAACTGCTTTCTTTTCAGGCATTCCTGTTTTTAGGAGGTTTCAGTCAGGGTTTTCTTTCCCGCCTCCTTTTCTTACCTTTTGTTTTTAAGCCTGTCTTTTGCCTGTATGCTATTATCAATGGCTTCCATCAATAACTGCTTAATAGGTGAAGGCTCTGTTATAAAGATAATAAGGAGCACAGAAAAGAGCATTAGCTTAATCCAGAAGCTCACTCCTGAAAGCCCACTTGAAAAATAAAGCCTGCTTTGCTTAAAGATTAACTTTAAGTCAGGAATTTATTTCAGTCCGGGAATTGACCTTTATTTCAGGTCTTTTTAACTCAAAAGTTCCTTTAATTTACTCAATTTAATCCAGTCCCTTTAATTTACTCAATTTAATTTACTCAATTTAATCTAGTCCCTTTAATTTACTCAATTTAATCTATTTACAGTCCTTTATTGAACATTTAAGTCCATCCGGTGAGATTTCCATGACGTTTGAGGTAACACTTGATAAGTCCAGACAGATGTATGAGAAAGCAAAGACCCTCATCCCTGGTGGGGTTAGCAGTCCGGTGCGCGCAATCAAACCCTATCCTTTCTATACCGCTTCTGCGGACGGTTCGAAGATAAGGGACCTTGACGGAAACGAATATATTGACTACTGCCTTGCCTACGGTCCTGCTATCCTCGGGCACAACCATCCGGTAATAAAGGAGGCAATAAAAACTCAGCTCGATAAAGGCTGGCTCTACGGAACTCCTACCGAGCTTGAGGTAACCCTCGCAGAAAAGGTTGCAGGCTATTATCCCAGCATTGATATGCTCCGTTTCGTTTCTACAGGCACGGAAGCCACCATGAGTGCCCTTCGCCTTGCCCGCGGCTTTACACGCCGAAATAAATTCATCAAGATTGAAGGCGGGTTTCACGGCGCCCATGATGCGGTGCTCGTAAAGGCCGGTTCAGGGGCTACTACCCTTGGAGAGCCCGATTCCCTCGGCATTCCTGCAGATTTCACCAAACATACCCTGCAGGCTCCGTATAATGATATTGAAACAATGACCGAACTTGTGGAAAAGAATAGGGACGACCTTGCAGCAGTGATCATAGAGCCTGTAATGGGGAATATAGGCCCTGTTCTCCCGTTACCCGGATACCTGGAAGAACTCAGAAAGCTCACGCTGGAAAATGATGTACTTCTCATTTTCGATGAGGTTATTACCGGGTTCAGGCTCGCAATGGGCGGGGCGCAGGAATACTTCGGGGTCGTGCCTGACATGACCACCCTCGGAAAGATCGTAGGCGGGGGCATGCCAATAGGGGTCTTTGGCGGCCGCCGGGAAATTATGGAAATGATCGCACCTTCCGGGCCTGTCTATCAGGCAGGGACCTTCAGCGGAAGCCCCTGCTCGGTGGCAGCTGGCATTGCCATGCTTGATTACCTGAAAGAGGAAAATATTCACGCAAAGCTGAATTCAACCGGAGATTACATGCGCACTGTGCTCTCGGAAATCGTTGAGGACGAAGGACTTGACTATAATGTGTGCGGAATTGCTTCCATGTTCAAGATTTTCTTCGGGGCAGAGCCTCATAATTACCAGGAGGTCCTGAAGTGTGACAAGGATGGCTACTTTGCATTCTTCCACAGGATGCTTGCAAGCGGGGTTTTCCTGCCTCCGTCCCAGTTTGAGACTAACTTCATATCTGCAGCCCACAGCGAAGAAGACCTTGAAAAGACCCTTGAAGCTTATATGGAAAATCTCTGAAGATTTTATCTTTTAAAACGTTTGAGGATTCCAAATGATCATAGGTACCCGGGGCAGCCAGCTTGCGCTTGCCCAGACCGAGAATGTTGCACGCCTTCTCAAGGAACAGGGCGTTGAAACCAGTATTAAGATTATAAAAACCAGCGGAGACCGGTTTACTGACCGTCCCCTGCATGCCGTATCCGGAGGAGTCGGGGCTTTTGTCCGGGAACTGGACGATGTCATGCTTGCAGGAGAGGTCGACATCGCTGTCCATTCGATGAAGGACATGCCCACAATCCGCCCGCCGGAGCTTCCTACTGCCGCAGTTCTGAAGCGTGACACTCCATTTGATGTCCTGATTACATACGATGGGACTACTCTTGACGAACTGCCTGAACAGTCCATTATAGGCACCAGCTCCCTGAGAAGGGCTGCCCAGATCAAGCGTTACAGGCCTGACCTTATTACTCAGGAGCTCAGAGGCAATATCGACACCAGGCTCAGGAGGCTTAAAGAAGGGCAGTATGACGGTATTCTGCTCGCGAAGGCAGGGTTTGAGCGTATGGGCTGGGACCTTGAAGGAGAAATCCTTTCCCCTGGGTTTTTCTGCCCTTCCCCGAACCAGGGCACGGTTGCAGTGGTGACAAGGGCAGGCACTGAGGCTGAAGCTGCGGTTTCCAAACTTGATCATACCGAGAGCCGGATTGTTACTGAACTCGAACGCATCCTGATCTCTGAACTTGGAGGGGGCTGTACAACTCCTATTGGCTCCTATGCCGAGCTTAAACCTGATAAGAAAGAAATTCATGTTCTGGCTGAAGTCCTTTCCCTGGATGGCAGAGAAGTTGTCCGGGTTGAGGAGTCTATCCCGATGATTGGTGGTATTGAGAGAGCCAGGAAACTGGGGCACAGGCTTGTGGAGATGGGGGGTAAGAGGCTGGCGGAAGAAGCGCTCCTTCAGATCTCCGGAGACGCCTGCGGTACAGAAGGTTCATACGATTATTGATACAGAGACTGCCCGCGGGCAGGAAATGGAGTTATGTAATGTATACTCTCACCGGACTTAAATTAAAAAACCCGACCATTCTTGCAGCCGGGGTGCTCGGGACAACCGGCGCTTCCCTCTGCAGGGTTGCGCGTGAAGGGGGCGCAGGTGCAGTTGTGACCAAATCCATAGGTCCCACCCCGAAAACCGGACACCACAACCCCAGCATGGTCAGGCTGGACTGCGGCTTTTTAAATGCTATGGGGCTTCCGAACCCTTCCTATCCCAGCTTCCTGCAGGAGCTCGAGTTTGCAAAAAATAACTCTCCAGCTCCGGTAATTGCAAGCATTTTCGGCGGGAATCCGTCTGAGTTTGCTGAAGTTGCTCAGGGCTTGCTTCCTGCAAAGCCTGATGCCTTCGAGCTGAACGTGAGCTGCCCCCACGCTGAAGGTTATGGGGCTGCAATCGGTTCAAACCCCTGCCTGGTAGAGGCAGTTACGGCGGCTGTGAAAGATGTTGTTAACGTTCCTGTCTGGGTCAAGCTGACCCCCAATGTTGCAGATATTACCTGTATAGGGACTGCAGCCGAATCCGGGGGAGCGGACGCCGTTGTTGCGATCAACACAGTAAAAGGAATGGCTATTGATATTGAATCCGGATATCCTGTGCTTGGAAACCGTTCAGGAGGGCTCTCTGGAAAGGCTGTCAAGCCCGTAGCCGTCAAATGCGTCTACGACCTCTACACTGCCCTGGAAATACCGGTGATCGGTGTAGGAGGAGTTTCTTCCTGGGAAGATGCCGTGGAAATGATGATGGCAGGGGCAACCGCTGTCCAGGTCGGGTCTGCGGTATATGACCGGCTGGATATCTTCTCTGAAATCGGTGCAGGAATAGAGGCTTTCCTTGAGAGGAAAGGTTATTCGGATATAAAGAAAATTATAGGGCTTGCCCACGAGATGGTCTGATGCTTCCTCTTAATGCTACAATAACACAGATAACTGAAGAATCCCCTGCTGTCAGGACTTTTTTCTTTGACCCCAGGTTTGAGGATATGGGGCCGGGGCAGTTTGTAATGGTCTGGATCAGGGGCGTGGACGAGATTCCTATGGGCCTTTCCAGAAATAATTCCATAACTGTCCAGAAGGTAGGGGAGGCAACCTCAAAGCTCTTTGAGTTAAAAGAAGGAGATTCTTTCGGGCTCAGGGGTCCTTTCGGAAAGGGCTTTACCCTTCCTGTTAAAGGCGAAAAAATACTTGTTATAGCTGGCGGGGTCGGAGCTGCTCCCCTATCTCCTTATGCCGAGGCAGCCTTTGCTGCAGGCGCTGAGGTGCATACTATTCTTGGAGCACGGAGTGCCGGAGACTTGCTTTTTGAAGGGCGATTTGAAGCCCTTGGAAAGGTTTATGTCTCTACCGACGACGGTTCAAAAGGAGTTAAAGGGTTTGTGACTGATGTCCTCAAAAGCCTTGACATGGCAGCCTATGACAGAATTTCAGTCTGCGGCCCTGAAATAATGATGTCTTCGGTTTTCAGGCTCCTTGAAGAGAGAAAGGCTCTGGAAAAGGCAGAGTTCAGCCTCCACCGCTATTTTAAATGCGGCATCGGAGTCTGCGGGGCATGCTGCATAGACCATTCCGGGCTTCGGGTCTGCAAGGACGGGCCTGTGTTTTCCGGGGTTCAACTCATTGGTTCGGAACTCGGAAAATATTCCCGGGATGCCAGTGGGCGAAGAGTTAAAATTTAAGTTTCTATATATCATTTAAAAAAATGAAAGAGAGCAGGTAAAAAGCTCCACGAATACAGGATGAGGAAGGCAAAGATATGATTGGAAGGTTCAGGTCAGGAGATAATATTTTTTATGGGGAAATCGAAGATGGGCGTGTGTATCCCAATGGAGGGATCTCTGCCGGGGCATTTGAACTCTCGGAACTTCGCGTTCTACCACCCTCATTCCCCTCTAAAATCGTCTGTGTTGGCCTGAACTATAAAGATCATGCCGAAGAACTTTCCATGGAAGTCCCTAAATCCCCTGTTCTTTTTTTAAAGCCTCCCTCTGCGGTTATAGGGCATGGGGACAAGATCATTTACCCAGCATCCAGTTCGAGGGTGGACTATGAAGCTGAACTCGCAGTCGTAATCGGAAAGCGCTGCAAGAATATTTCAGCCGAAAAAGCCGAAGACGTGATTGCAGGTTATACCTGTTTTAATGATGTGACTGCACGTGATCTCCAGCAAAAGGATGGGCAGTGGACAAGAGCAAAGAGTTTTGATACTTTTGCAGCATTCGGGCCCTATATCGTCTCTACAGAAGAAATTGATGTTGCTGATGTAAAGATTGCCTGCAGGGTAAACGGGGAAACCAGACAGGAATCAAGCACTTCAAACCTGATTTTTGATATTCCTTATCTCATTGAATTCATTACCGAGATTATGACCCTGGAAGTTGGGGATGTAATAGCTACCGGTACACCTCCTGGAGTTGGTGAACTGCACAGAGGAGATACTGTGGAAGTTGAAATCCAGGGAATCGGAAAACTTAGTAACGAGGTTGTCTGATGCTTCTTGAGCAAATTGGAACTGAACTTGACCTTGCAGAGCGCCACCTGATTGTGCTCAAAAAGGTAATTGAAGAAGGTCCCATAGGAATCCTTAAACTTGCAGAAGTTACCGGGATGCAGAACCATAAGGTGCGTTATTCCCTGAGAGTCCTTGAGCAGGCAAATCTTATCAAGCCTTCAGCTCAGGGTGCGGTGCCAGGGGATGCTGTCCCTAAATTCCTGCAGGATTTTGAGCGGGAGCTAGGTAGTATCAATGAGAAAGTGTCCCGGATACGGGGAATTGAAGTTTCTATTCCGAAGTAAAGGCTTTTGTCTTTGAAAACCCTTTCTGGATGTGCTTTTTTGCAATCCGGGCTTTTCTCCGGAGTTCCGGGCTTCGGTGACTTTTTATAATCCTATTTACATGTTTTTTCCGCAATCACCGGATTCAGCGCATCTTATGGATTTATCCCTTTTTGTGGGTTTATCTATTCAGTTGAACTTGTGTGATATTCTTGTCTCATCTAATCAAGATTTAATCCATGTTTATTTTTGGAGAAGCTCCTATGACCTTAAGTCCTGAAGATCTTAAATCAATAGAAAAATATGCCCTTCAAAATGCTGTAAAATACGGAAAAGCCCCCCAGCCAAAAGCTGTAATGGGCAAGGTAATGGGGGAGTACCCTCAGCTAAGGGCCGATCCCAATGCCGTCTCTGCGGCACTTGAAGCTATTGTTTCAGAAATTGCTAATGGAAACCCTGAAGCCTGGGAAGCCCGGCTGTCGGAAATTGCTCCGGAGCTCATAGAAGCCCTGAGTGTAAAGAAAGAGCCTGACAAGGGTTTAAAACCCCTCGAAGGGGCAGAGACCGGTAAAGTCGTAATGCGCTTTGCCCCTAACCCTAACGGGCCCGGGACCATGGGCAGCGCAAGGGGCATGGTAGTCAATTCCGAGTACGTAAAGATCTATGAAGGCAAGTTTATCCTGCGTTTTGACGATACCGATCCTGATATAAAGCGCCCCATGCTTGAAGCCTATACCTGGTATCTGGACGACTTCAAATGGCTCGGAGTTGTGCCTGACCAGGTTGTCTATGCCTCTGACCATTTCCCTATGTATTATGATTATGCAAAAAAGCTAATTGAGATGGGGAAAGCCTACGTCTGTTTCTGTAAAGGGGAGGACTTCAAACAGTTTAAGGATGCTAAACAGGCCTGCCCGCACAGGGACACAAGCCCTGAAGAAAACCTCATGCACTGGGAAAAGATGCTTGCCGGGGAATATGAAGACCAGCAGGCTGTGCTGCGGATCAAGACCGATATCGAACATAAGGACCCTGCTTTGAGGGACTGGGGCGCATTCAGGATTAGAAAAATGTCCCACCCCCGCCCTGAAATCGGAAACAAATACGTTGTCTGGCCCCTTCTGGACTTTGCAGGCGCTATCGAAGACCATGAGCTCGGCATGACACATATCATCCGGGGCAAAGACCTTATGGACAGCGAAAAGCGGCAGGGCTACATCTACAAATACTTCGGCTGGACATACCCGAAGACCACCCACTGGGGTAGGGTCAAGATCCACGAGTTCGGAAAGTTCAGTACGAGTACCCTGCGCAAATCCATTGAATCCGGAGAATACAGCGGCTGGGACGACCCCCGCCTGCCAACAATCCGGGCAATCAGGCGCCGTGGGATAAGGGCTGAAGCTCTCAAAAAATTCATGATAGAAATGGGAGTCGGGATGACTGACGTGAGTATCAGCATGGAGTCTCTTTACGCCGAAAACCGTAAAATCGTGGACCCCATTGCAAACAGGTACTTCTTTGTCTGGGACCCGGTAGAACTGGAAATTACAGATTCAGAGCCTGCAGTTGCTAAACTTCCGCTACACCCCACTGATCATGCAAGAGGTGTAAGGGAAATTGCCGTAGAAAATAAGGTACTTGTCTGTAAGGACGATGTAGAAAAACTTGAAGTGGGCTCTGTCCTCCGCTTAAAAGATTTCTGTAATATCGAAATCACTTCCCTTTCCCCGCTACAGGCAAAAAGCTCTGATGTTTCTCTTGAAGCCCTTAAAAAAGCAAAAGCAAAGATCCTCCACTGGGCTCCTGTTGACGGAATTTCTGTTAAAGTCCGAGGTCCCGAAGGCGATATCGAAGGAATGGGAGAACACGGGATTGCAGCCGAACTTGACAACATCGTCCAGTTCGAGAGATTCGGATTCTGTAGAATTGATGCCGTAGATGGAGAAAAAGTTGTGGCTTATTTTGCCCACAAGTGATTCCGGAAAATGTGAAGGACAGGGGAAAGAAGAAGGACAGAAAAACTGTCCCTTCTGCTTCCTCTCCTGTTTTCTATTTTTATATTACTGTTATTGTTACCTTCTCCGCTTCAGGATATAAGCCGCTCCTGCCGCCAGAACTGTAAATCCAAGACCCGGTCCAGGAGCTCCGTTTTCTTCTGGAGCTTCTGTTTCATTAGTTTCATTTCCTTCCCCTGCGGTTTCGTTTTCTTCTGTCTGTTCTTCTACAGGGGTTCCAGTCTCATTTCCTGCGCCTTCTCTGTCTGCCAGGCCCTGCTCGTAAGCTTCAGCATCCAGTTTGCTTTCGAGGGATGTGACAGCATTTGGAACTTTCGGGAAAAGCGGGGAGTTATCGGATCCGCCTCCGGTTACCTCGTATGAGACATCACATATTCCATTGCTGTTTCCATCCACGCAGGTTTCACTGTAACCGGTCCCTTCAAGGTCTGCCCAGAAATTACCGCCAATATAAGGGCCCCGGACAAGGTTACTTTTGGTTGAGAGGGTACTCTGCCAGGTGTTGTCTGCGTTTACGGTGTTTTCTTCTACATTTTCTGCGTTTTTGAAGTAGTTATTAAAGATAATGTTCCTGCGGCTCTCTTCAAGGGAGATCCCGAAACCGTAGTTATAAGCAACGAGGTTGTCCTGGATCGTGTTTGAGTCCGAGCCTTCGAGCCTTATCCCTATTTCATTCAGGGTTATGGTGTTGCCGTTTATGTTATTATTTCCCGCTTCCTGCAGCAGAATCCCGTATTCTGAGTTTCTGGCTCTGTTATTGTTGATATAGCAGTTATTGGCTCCTGTAAGCAAAATTCCGGCTTTCTTTGAATCCTCTATCCCAAATCCGCTGAAAGTTACCCTTTCCGCAGTTATTTCTACGGTACTTTCTGCAGGGTCAGCTGCCTTTACAATCGTATTGTTAGGGTTCCTCGAGTCAGACCAGATTCTCACCTGCCTGTCTATTTTGAGGTTTTCAACATAAGTCCCGGGGCTTACAAAAATAGTATCTCCGGCTTTTGCGGCGTCCACTGCAGCCTGTATTGTTGTATAGCCCCCTTCGGTTTCAGAATCCACGTTTAAGTTTGCTGCAGAAACGGCAGAGCATGTGCATATGACTGCCAGAATAAATGCAGTTGCTACTATTTTTAATACCTGTAAATCCCTTTCTTTCATTCTTTCCATCTTTAGTTCCCCTTTTACTCTTCCATTTCGTTATGGTTCTTTCATTCGTTTTTATCATTTTAGAAACCGTTAATTTCCTCTTTTCCGAATTTCCTCTGTTTCTCAGGAACGGATCTGATCTCTTTTTCAGGAATGTATCTTATTTGTTTTTCAGAGCTAATTCTTTCAATATTTTATCAGGAAAACAATTTTGTCCTGAAAAGATATATCTTTGGAATCACAAGTTCTGAACAATCATCCTTGAAAAGTAATATCTAAAAGATTACAGAAGCGAAGTTTGTTTAAACTAACAGTTAATGATTTCCAAAAGTTATCTTTATGATGGACTGAGTATTCCTACTTATCAGATTTCGAAAATATCAAGTCTTGAAACCTGACTACCTATAAATGCTCGAAATGCTTGCAGTTGTAAATGACTGCAGTCATAAAGTATAACCTAAAACCCTTATATCTAAAGTAAAACCTGAAACCCTTATATCTGAATTGTTTTATTCTTGTCTCGAATGGAGGCTTAAAATGGATGAAAAAATTGCGCCCCAACTTGAAGAGCTAACCAGGGCGCTTGGAGACATTGAAAAGAGTGGTATCCGGGCAGAATTCGATAAACTTCTTGCTTTTCGCGTACCTCCGGAAGTTGCAAAGGAGAGTATCCTCCGAAAGTTTGGTGGAAAAAGGAAAGTCCTGAAGGTAAAAGACCTTTCAGCTTCCCTTAAGAATTTTGAAATAACAGGCAGAATCCTGGATCTAGGGGAAAAGGCACTTCGTCCTCAGGAAGGGGTGCATGAAGGGCCTTCCAGATTGTATACCGGGGTTCTTGCAGACGAAACGGGTTCTGTCATGTTTTCCTCATGGAGGGAGTTGCCGGGTTCGGTTGGAGATGTTATCAATGTCAGGAACGCCTATACTCGCCTCTGGCAGAACAGGATAAGGCTTTCTATAGGGGAGCAATCTCTGGTATCTAAAGTTTCTGACTCTTCACTCCCTCCGCTTTCCGAACTTTCCGAAAGTCCCGCAAAAAAATTGATTGATATCGGTGCTGCGGATTTTTCCGTTAGAACCGTAGCCTGTGTACTTCAGCTTTCTCACAGAGAAGTTCTGGTCAGGGGTAAGCAGTCTAAAGTGATTTCCGGCGTGCTTGCGGATGAGACCGGCAGGCTGCCTTTCAGCGCCTGGGTTGAACTTCCGGGCATTGACATAGGAAGCATAATCAGGATAGAAGGGGCCCAGATCCGCATGTTCAGGGGAATGCCTTCGATCAATATCCTCAGCAGTACTAAAGTCTCTTCAGTCGGGTCTGAAGAAGCTGAAAGTCTTGCTTTTACTTTCGAGTCCGCAGCAAAAGACCCTACCCCCTTTAAAATAGAAGAAATAGACTCAAGAGACAGTATGTTCGATATAGCTGCTGCAGGCAATGTTGTTTCAGTCCGACCGGGTTCTGGAATCATTTCCCGCTGTCCGGAGTGTAGCCGTGTGGTTCAGAAATCAAATTGCAGGGCACATGGCAAGGTGGAAGGCGTAAGAGATATGCGAATTAAGGCTATACTGGATGATGGGACAGGGGCTATGTCAGTCATGTTTCCAAGGGAACTTGCAGAATCTATCTACGGGAAGACCCTTGAGGAAGCCGAACAGCTCATGTTTTCTGATATTTCTAAAGACGCGGTCTATGAAGACCTGAGACGGTTCCTTACCGGCCGTTACCTGGCAGTACGCGGGAATTCTTCAAAGGGAGAGTATGGAATTTCTTTTGTTGCAGAAAGTGCCTGGGTGCCCGAAGATGACCTCGCTGTTAGAGTTGTTGAATTATTACACAGGCTCGGGCAGGATGAAGAGGAACCGGGTTCAGAGGTTTCCGGGGGAGGGATAAGCCTTGCTTAAGAGAGAAGTTGCAAAAAGGGTTTTTGCAAAAGAATTTGAAGCCTGCAGGGAGCTTGAGAAATCGGCAAGATCCGCGTCCGAAACAGCTGATTCAAAATCCCCCAACCTGCTTATCAGCCCCCTGGGGCTTATTCTCAACCGTGTCTTTGCAATTGGTGTGCTTACCGAACTCGACAGTATAGGTACACAAAATGAAATGTGGAAAGCCCGGATAGTTGACCCAACGGGAGCTTTTACGGTATATGCAGGGCAGTACCAGCCTGATGCTTCCATTTTCTTTTCAACGGTTCAGGTCCCTGCTTTCATAGCACTTACCGGAAAAGCCAGAATTTACGAACCCGAACCGGGCTCTGTTTTTATCTCAATCCGGGCAGAAGAGGCAAACGTTGTAGACGAAGAGCTCCGCAATAGGTGGGTTGTGGATACTGCAGAACAGGCCGTTGACAGGCTTGAGGCTTTTTCGGATGCTCTCGCATGCGGATACCATGGGGAAACACTCAGGGAATACCTGCTTGAGAGAGGAATTTCCGAAGAGCTTGCGGAAGGGATATCCATTGCCCTTGAAAGGGAACGCGCCCCTCAGGAATTTGCTAAACAGCTCAGGGCTTCTATCCGGGAAGGTCTCAGCGCTCTGAACTTCGAATCCGAAGATCCTGCAGGAGCCAAGGCTGACCAGAAGGAGTTCGTACTTGAGCTGCTCAGGGAAATGGGTGGAGGCAAGGGAGTTGATTACGCTAGTTTTGTAGATGCCGCAATCTCAAGAGGCGTCCCTGAAGAGTTAGTAGAAGAAGTTGTCCGTTCTCTTCTTTCGGGAGGGCAGTGTTACGAACCGAAGATCGGAATTATAAGGCTTGTAGGTTAATCGTGTGGAGTAGAGCTTTAAAGATCCTAATATTAGGAAAATCCGCCTCTAAAAACATGTGATAATGCTTAAGTGTGATTAAGTTGATTGGTATTCTTTGTTAAAATTTAGCATCTCACGTTTATCGTATTTATCTGGAGAAATTAACATGAAAGTATTGGTCAGCGACTCACTCTCCAATGAAGGTTTGGAGATTCTGAAAAAATATTTTACTGTTGACGTTTGTACCGGTCTCTCCGAAGACGAGCTGGTGGAAAAGATCGGGGCCTACGATGCCCTTGTAATACGCAGCGGCACTCAGGTTACTCAGAGAGTCATCGAGGCTGCTGACAGCCTGAAAATTATCGGAAGGGCAGGAGTCGGAGTCGACAATGTCGATGTTGACGCAGCCACCAAGAAAGGAATCATTGTAGCCAATGCTCCCGAAGGAAATATGATTTCGGCAGCAGAGCACACAATTGCTATGATGATGTCGATGTCCAGGAATATCCCTCAGGCAAACGCTTCCCTGAAATCCAGGGAATGGAAGCGCAACAAGTTCACGGGCGTTGAGGTCAAGGGCAAGACACTGGGAGTTGTAGGGCTCGGAAGAATCGGGTCTGAAGTCGCAAAGCGGGCTTCAGGGCTTGAGATGAACCTTATGGGGTATGACCCTTTCATTTCCGAGAAGCGGGCTGCCGAACTCGGAGTCAAGCTGGCTACAGTTAATGAAATTGCAAAAGAGGCTGACTACATCACAGTGCACACTCCACTTATCAAGGAAACCAGAAATATCCTTGATGACGAGCAGTTCGCCCTCATGAAGCCAGGGGTCAAGATCATCAACTGTGCCCGCGGCGGTATCATCAGCGAAGAAGCCCTTACAAGAGCCCTTGAAAGTGGAAAGGTCGGCGGGGCAGCCTTAGATGTTTTTGTTGAGGAACCACCTTTTGACAATCCTCTTTTGAAATTTGACAACGTCATTGTAACTCCGCATCTCGGTGCCTCCACACAGGAAGCTCAGGTTAATGTTGCAATCGACATCGCCAGGGAAGTAGTCTCCGTCCTTACTGGCGGGCTTGCAAAGAACGCAATCAATATCCCCTCGGTGAAGCCCGAAGCTATGGCAGTCCTTGCTCCATACATCAGGCTCGCAGAGCTCATGGGTAAAATTGCAGGGCAGCTTGTAGACGGCAATTACGAAAAGGTCGAAATCGCGTACAATGGGGAAATCTCCGGAAAAGACACCAGGCCACTTACAGTCTCTGCTCTCAAAGGGCTGCTTGAAATGGCTCTCGGTTCCGGGGTAAATTACGTCAATGCTCCTACCCTTGCGAAGTCCAGAAAGATCGCAGTAGTGGAAAGCAAGTCCGAGTCTGCAGAAGAGTATTCTTCAACTGTCAGTATCAGGCTCACCAGCGGAGAAACTGCGAAGCTGGTTGCCGGAACTGTTGTTGGAGACGAGCCCAAGATTGTTTCCGTTGATGATGACAGTGTAGACATCTTCCCCGCAGGCCGTATGATCTTTGCCAAGCACATTAACAAACCGAATGTTATCGGACCCTGTTGTATGGTTCTTGGTAAAAACAACATCAACATTTCAGGCATGCAGGTCGGAAGGGCGGAAGTCGGAGGCGTTACCATGATGGTCCTTAACGTGGATGTCGATGTCTCTGATGCAATCCTTGAAGAGGTAAGGCAGGTCCCTGGAATCATCAATGCCAAGCTTGTGACCCTCTGAATTCGTTCATCAGTAAATTGTAGTAAAAATATTCCGAAAAACATTTCACTTCGGCACAGGCTTAAATTTCATTTCTGTGCCGGAGACATTCATTTTTTTTCGGAATTCTTCAAATGTGAAACTGCACCCTGTGGGACTTATATACTATACTGCCCCTCCCAGCGCAGTTATTTTTCGAGGTTCATGAATGGAAGAACTTAAACGTGTTGTTTCGGCCCCTTTTAAAAAAAATCTTACCGGTTCTCTCCCGGAAAAAGACTTTGAGTTTTCCCTTGCCTTTGATCTGAAATGGTTTTCCCCGAAGACTGCTTCTGAGGTAAAGGGCCGCGCCCTTGAAGCAGGCCTGCTTTCCCTTAAGGACGGTGCACTTTTACCCTGTTTTGATGTTGAGAGTGTCCGGCTTCCCCATGCTTTTAAACCTCCTGAAGATTTTCTCGAACTCAACAAGAAACCCGGAAAACCAGATAAATCTTCTGCAGGTCGTCACAGGGAAGAAATATCCTTTGAACAGATCCTTGATTTCGTTTCCGCGGATACGGGCGTAAACAGACAACGGCTTGTTTCCGAAATCAATTCCATGCAGGATAGGCTTGCTTATCTTGTGGATATCCGGATAGTGGCACTTATTGTGGCAAGAAAGTTCGGATGCGAAATAGAGGGGATACTTGGGAAGGTTTCCATGGTTGTTCCTGGTTCTTCAGATTACGCATAATCTTTATGTACTAGAAATGTTATTCACATCATACCATCCGACTAATCGCTTGATCTTTAATTTGCTGCCCCTAACTTCAGAGTCGCGGCAGCTATAGCGATGTTCGAACGCGATAGGGAATTTTTTTCCGCGTGAGTGAGATTTCATACTAATCTTGCGGAGGGACATACATTGGGTAAAAAATCACTGGTAAAACTAGTAAGAAAAACAAATCCAAGAATCGTTTCCCTGATTCTTACCCTGAAAGAGAGGGCAAATGGAGATTCTGCCCCCATCTGGAAGGATATAGCGAAACGTCTTGAGGCGCCGTCCAGAAACTATGCGGCTGTGAATATAAGCAAGATCAACAGGCACACTGCTGAAGATGATGTCCTGCTTATCCCCGGAAAAGTCCTGGGTGCAGGTCTCCTTGATCATTCTGTTACGGTTGCGGCTGTAACATTCAGCGAATCCGCAGTTGAAAAAATAACTGAAGCCGGCGGCAAGTGCCTGAGTCTCGAGGAGATCATGGAAGCAAATCCAAAAGGGTCCGGTATCCGGATTTTCCGCTGAGGTGACAAGATGACGGTTATCGATGCAAATGGACTTATTCTGGGGCGTCTTGCAAGTACAGTTGCAAAACAGTTGCTTTCAGGAGACGAAAAGGTTTATATTATAAATGCCGAAAAAGCCATCATTTCTGGCGCAAGGGCAGCCACCCTTAGAGAGTACCGGGAGACCCGAGAAAGGGGTGCAACGGAATTCGGGCCTTACTTCCCGAAGCGTCCGGACCGCATCCTGAAGAGGACTATTCGTGGCATGCTGCCCTATAAGAAATCAAGAGGCAAGGATGCAATGTCCAGGCTCAAAGTCTATGTAGGTGTCCCCTATGAACTTAAGGGTGCTGAAACGATCGCCATCGCAGATGCCGACATGAGGCTTCTGAGTTCCAACAAGTACATGGAGCTTGGTGAAGTGAGCCAGAAAATGGGTTCAAAGTTCTAATGGGTGAGTCCTCATGGTCAAAGTAGTTAATTCATCTGGAAAGCACAAGACTGCAACTGCACGTGCAACAGTCATGAAAGGTACCGGTAAGGTCAGGATCAACAAAATTCCACTCGAGCTCTATACTCCTGAGCTTGCAATGATGAAGATCTCCGAACCTCTGCTAATCGCAGGAAATGAAGTAGTTTCCGGGCTTGACATCAATGTCGATGTTCGGGGCGGCGGAATCGTCGGGCAGGCTAATGCGGTAAGGACCGCTGTTGCTCGTGGGATTGTGGAATGGACAAATGACACAATCATCAGAGACAACTTCGCAACCTACGACCGCAGTTTACTTGTAAGCGATTCCAGGCAGAAAGAATCAAAGAACTTTGGTGGGCCTGGAGCAAGGGCTAAATACCAGAAATCTTACAGGTAAGGACAGTTATGATCCCAGTCCGATGTTTCTCATGTGGAAAAGTAATCTCTAACTATTGGGATGAGTACAAAAGACGCGTCAACGATGGCGAAGACGCTGCTACAGTAATGGATGATCTCGGGATCACCCGTTACTGCTGCCGCAGAATGTTCCTCAGCCATGTCGAACTTGTTGACGTTCTTTCACCGTACCAGTAAGGGACCGTAGGGTAGCTTGGTCCATCCTTCGGCGTTCGGGACGCCGGAACCTGAGTTCGAATCTCAGCGGTCCCACTTCCCTTTTTAAGGGCACTGGTTTTCAGGTGTATGTACTGAATATCAAATTTATCATGCTTCTCGATTATCGGAACTCATCGGAGCGTTTTTAAGTTTCAGGGTGATCTGTTGGTTAAGGAAAAATATACCCGGTTCGAGCGTGCACGAATTGTTGGTGCAAGAGCATTGCAGATAGCAATGGGGGCTCCTGTCCTGGTTGAAGATGACGGGCGGCTGGACCCCCTGGGTGTAGCCATTGCAGAGTTGAAGGCCGGAGTTATTCCTATAACGGTCAAACGTAAGAAAAGCTAAAAACGTAATGGGATACATTTCAGATGCTGAATGCGTTTTATTGTTGATTCTATATATGAGGTGACTTTATGGAGGAAATTGAGCAGACAGGGCAGGAGGAAACCGGAGAGCAGCCTTTGCCTGAAGAAAATGTCGTGGCTGAAGCAAAACCTGAAAAGGAAGCCGCAGCAAAGACCGGATCTGTACCTGTAGAATCGGGGGAAGAAGCAGTTTCTCCCAAAGAGGGAGCTACATCCCTTGTATCTATTGACGAATACCTGGCAGCAGGTGTTCATATCGGGACCCAGCAGAAGACTCAGGATATGATGCGTTTCGTATACAGGGTCAGAACTGACGGGTTATACGTACTTGATATCCAGTCCACAGATGAAAGAGTCAGAGCTGCATCAAAATTGTTGTCTCACTATGACCCTTCCAGACTCCTTGTGGTATCTTCAAGGCAGTATGGGCAGCACCCCGCCAGAATGTTCTCAAGGGCACTTGGCACAAGGGCAATGCTCGGAAGGTTTATTCCAGGTTCTCTTACAAACCCGCAGATGCATGGTTTCTTTGAACCGGATGTTATAATTGTAACCGATCCGGCCGGAGATGCCCAGGTCCTGAAGGAAGCTTCAAGCATTGGGGTGCCTGTGATCGCACTTTGTGACACCAACAACCTGACCTCAAATGTGGATCTCGTAATCCCAACCAACAATAAAGGTAGAAAAGCTCTTTCTCTTGTCTACTGGCTGGTTGCAAGGGAAGTATCCAGACTCAATAATACCCCCTTCAATTACGAGATGACTGATTTCGAAACTCCTCTCTGATTTCGGAACATCCGTCCTGCATACTGCAAGGGTTTATACAAATTGCCCATATCTTATATTATGGGTGATTGGAAATGAGACAACCAGCAGTTGCAGGGCAGTTCTATCCCCTGCATTGTGAAAATCTGGAGAAAGAACTTCTACGATGTTTCGAAGGTCTGGAGTTCAGAGAACGAGAAGTCCTTGGGGCTGTTTGCCCGCATGCCGGGTATATCTATTCCGGGAAAGTGGCTGCACATGTTTATGCAACCCTTCCTGAAGCCGATACCTATATCCTTTTCGGCCCCAACCATACAGGGTACGGTTCGCCAGTATCAGTATCCAGAGAAACGTGGAAAACCCCTCTGGGAACTATTGATGTTGATCTCGAACTTGCAGAAGGATTTCTCGGGAGCATCGTTGATGCAGATGAACTGGGGCACACATACGAGCACTCTATTGAAGTCCAGCTTCCTTTTCTTCAATACCGTTTCGGACGGAATTTTAAAATTCTTCCTATTTGCATGGGTATGCAGGACGAAGAAACAGCAGTTGAGGTGGGAAACCTTGTTGCTGACCTTGTTTCCGAAAGCGGGAAACGTGCGGTTATCATAGCGTCCAGTGATTTTACTCATTACGAAACTGCAGAACGCGCAAGGGAGACCGATAACGAAGTTATAGATGCTATCCTGAATCTCAATGTCTCAGGCATGTATGACCGGCTCCAGCGAAGAAATGCTTCAGTATGCGGATATGGGCCTATTGCAGCAATGCTTTCAGCTTCCCAACAGCTCGGAGGGTCCAGGGCAACTCTACTTAAATATGCAAACAGCGGAGAAGTTTCAGGAGATATGAGTGCAGTTGTCGGGTATGCTGCGATTATTGTGGAGTAAAGACATATCTTACGAAAAATGAAGTATGCTTGTTTTTTATTATGCAGAAAACACCCGGGATAAAGTTCATGCCGGGATAAGTTTTTTTATATAATTTTTACTTTTACTTATGGTTATCCTCTCCGAGGATAAAGTTCATTACTTTACATGCTCAAATTCAACAAAACTTTACATACTCTAATTCAACAAAACTTGAAAATTTTTGAGGAATAATATGGTTTCATGTTCTGCGCCCGGCAAAATCTATCTTTTCGGAGAGCATGCGGTTGTTTACGGAGAAACCGCAATAGCATGTGCGGTAGAGTTGAGGACCCGGGTGAGGGTAGAGTTAAACAATTCCATAGTTATCCAGTCACAAATTGGTCGAACAGGGATTGATTTTGAAACACATCCCTATGTTTCTGCAGTTATTGAAAAAATGGGGGAATTTGTACCCATAAAAGGCGTCTTTTTGACTGTTGATTCCGATATCCCTGTGGGTTCAGGGCTCGGGTCGTCTGCTGCGGTAACAATTGCAAGCATAGGCGCTCTAAATGAGCTGTTTGGATGTGGCCTCTCCCTTGAAGAGATTGCAAAACTTGGGCATGAAATCGAGATCCGGGTACAGGGTTCAGCAAGCCCTACCGATACCTATGTTTCTACTTTCGGAGGGGTTGTCACCATCCCGGAGCGTAGAAAGTTAAAAACACCTGACTGCGGAATTGTGATAGGGGATACCGGAGTTTTTTCTTCCACAAAAGAGCTTGTAGCAAATGTAAGGCAGCTTCATGATAGCTACCCTGAGCTGATTGAACCTCTTATGGCTTCTATTGGCAAAATCTCCCTAATTGGAGAACCCCTTGTGCTTTCAGGGGACTATGCTTCTATTGGCAGGCTCATGAACGTGAACCAGGGCCTGCTTGATGCTCTTGGGGTAAATATCCTTGAGCTTTCACGTTTAATCTATTCAGCAAGGGCAGCAGGAGCCTTCGGGGCAAAGATTACGGGAGCCGGAGGTGGCGGCTGTATGGTTGCACTTACGGCACCTCAAAAGTCCATACAGGTAGCTGAAGCCATTGCAAACGCAGGAGGTAAGGTCACCATTACAAAACCCACGGAACAGGGACTGAAGGTCGACTGAGCCTTAAGGAACTCCCGTGGGTTTTCCTGCAAAGGAAATACCTATATTCTCCGAAATCAAAACGCTCCGGAATCTTTACGGATTTTTCAAAAAAAGTGTGTTTAAAGGGCGGATGGAGCATTTGATAACAATTATTCCCGTTTAATTATTCCCGTTTAATTATTCCCGTTTAATTATTCCCGTTTAATTATTCCCGTTTAATTATTCCCGTTTATTTATTCCCGTTTAATTATTCACGGTTTAATACTGTCGCAGATTAATCCTTAGATCGACTGAAAGCTATTTAATAAGGTATCGAGTGATATAATGAACGCTTCAACCGAATCTGTTATCCTTAAACTCGGAGGCAGCGCCATTACCGACAAAGGCGCAAATGAAGGGGTTGTAAAAGAGGCTGACCTTCTCAGGATTGCACGGGAAGTTTCAGGCTTCCGGGGAAAAATGATTGTTGTACATGGGGCTGGCTCTTTTGGGCATACCTATGCCAAAAAATACGGGCTTGACAGGACTTTTGACCCTGAGGGGGCAATTGTAACACATGAATCCGTAAAGAAACTCGCCTCAAGGGTAGTGGATGCTCTGAACAGTTTCGGAGTTATGGCTATTGCTGTGCATCCAATGGGCTGTACCGTTTGCAGAAACGGGAGGATAGAGAGTATGTACCTTGACAGCATAAAACTCATGCTCGAAAAAGGCTTTGTCCCCGTACTGCATGGAGATGTTGTTATGGATCTTGAACTCGGGGCCTGTATCCTCTCGGGAGACCAGATAGTTCCTTATCTGGCAAAGGAACTCGGGATCACCAGGCTCGGGCTGGGCTCGGCTGAGGATGGGGTGCTTGATAAGGATGGAAAACCGGTGCCTGAGATCACTCCTGCCAACTTTGAGGAATTTCGGCAATGTATCGGGGGTTCGGGAAGTACCGATGTTACAGGTGGAATGCTTGGGAAGGTGCTGGAACTTCTGGAACTTAGCAAAAATTCTAGTATCACTTCACATATATTCAATGCAGGAAAAGCGGATAACATTTACAGGTTCTTAAATGGGGAATCCATAGGGACCAGGATCAGTCCGGATAAAAGGGTATGAAGTATGATCAATACTACCTCAAGGCGAAAGATAGAACACCTGAAGCTCTGTGCTGAAAGCCCGGTTGAAGCCCGGGGGGCTAGTTCGGGTTTTGAAGATGTGACTCTAATCCACAGGGCGCTTCCTGAATTAAACATGGATGAGCTCGACCTTTCTGTGGACTTCCTTGGTAAACGCATGCAAGCTCCATTTTTGATTGCATCTATTACAGGAGGGCACCCTGATACCATCCCTATCAATGCTGCACTTGCGGGTGCAGCCGAAGAGCTGGGAGTCGGGATAGGGGTTGGCAGCCAGAGAGCTGCAATTGACGACCCTGCTCAGGAGGACTCTTTCAGGATTGTAAGGGATGAAGCTCCGAAAGCCTTTGTCTACGGAAATGTTGGGGCTGCCCAGATTCGCCAGTACGGGGTTGAAGGGGTAGAAAAACTCATCGAAATGATTGATGCCGATGCCCTTGCCATTCACCTGAATTTCTTACAGGAAGCCATCCAGCCCGAAGGGGACAGGGATGCTACCGGTTGCCTGGATATGATTACTGAACTATGTTCTATGCTCAAAACTCCCGTGATTGTGAAAGAGACCGGAGCAGGCATTTCCAGGGAAGATGCCCTTCTCCTTCAGAAAGCCGGAGTCTCTGCAATTGATGTCGGAGGAGTTGGGGGCACCAGCTGGGCAGGAGTCGAGGTCTACAGGGCAAAAGAAAGCAGGGATTCGGTTTCCGAACGTCTCGGGGAACTTTTCTGGGACTTTGGAATTCCTACTGTTGCCAGCTTAATAGAATCCAGGGTCTCCCTCCCGATTATCTCAACAGGTGGAGTCCGAACCGGGCTTGATATTGCAAAATCCCTCGCTCTGGGAGCCAGTGCGGCAAGTGCAGCCCTGCCCTTTGTGGGACCTTCTCTTGAAGGAAAAGACTCGGTTGTCAGTGTCCTCTCCCACATGCTGGATGAGTTCAGGGCTGCAATGTTTCTTTGCGGCTGTGCAAACATCCAGGACCTGCATAATGCACCGGTTGTTGTCACCGGATGGACACTCGAATACCTTGGGCAGCGCGGTTTTAATGTAAAAGACTATTCTTTACGCAAAAATGCACTTTAATCACAGGAGAAGGGGGACTGTAATCATTTCATCATCCCTTCCTTCTATCCTTCATCTGCCTGCACAGCCCATTACAAATTTATTGGTTGTCCTCTGCTACATGGTTGATATTTTGGTATTAGAACCCCCCGCACGGCTATTGATTTCGTTTGTATTTACAGTAAGCAGGCGGGATCAAGCCTTGCGCGGCGCGTGAAAAGAAGGCTTAGGACATCATTTACGGTCATTTTGGAATAATACCAGCCAATTAATCAGGGAGCACTGATTTATTCGATTACAGATTTATTCGATTACAGATTTATTCGATTACAGATTTATTCGATTACAGATTTATTCCATGACAATGTTTATACGTAAAACGGAAGTAATGTCTCAAAAGAAAATAGTTAATATTAGTCAATATTAACCTGAGAACTTATTTATCTCTCTGAACTCTTAAATCAGGGAAAAAGTAATTAGCTTTGTTTCCCTTTAGGTATACCGGAAGAGTAAAAGAACGCCGTTTATTAAGACTGCATGAGAATACCAGAGTTATCATGATTCCATCTGGAACAATGGAAGCAGTTTTACTGGGATTTGCAGGTCAGTACTGCGGTAAGATCCTTTACAAAGCAAAGATCATACATCACAAATTGGCAGAGCAGCTGTCAGTTTACTGTAACATCGTGAAATACTATAACATCGTGAAATAAAGAGCTAATTTTTCTGGTAATTCAGATAAGTATAATTACCAGAATAGGACTTAGCTGAATAGGACTCAATGTCAAATTACCTTCATTAAGCAAAGCAGGGATAGCTCCTTAAGATCCTTAATTTAGAAATTAACTCTTAGAACTACCTCATGAAATTCTTAGGTTGAAGATCAATTTCCCGGGGTAAAGACCTTCGAAACATTAATCGGGGTTAATTTTTCCTTGAAATACACTCCTTAAAATCATCAATTCAGGACCAACTCAAAGAATTGGTTCTTTAAAATCTTGATTTAATAGTCAATTTCTTTAAATTGTTCATTAGAGTCATTTATGGAATTGTTAAATTAAAGGTCACTTATCAGATTCATTAAATCAGGAATTGTTCATAAGATCAACTGGAATAAGGGATCAATTATAAACAAATCATTTAGGCAAGTATTGAAGTGAGTTCCATACCTGATCAACTGGGATCTGGAAAATACTGGAATTCAGGAAATAAGTCATTGGAGTATGAAGACAAATCATTGGAATATATAAACCAGATTATTGGAATATATAATCTAGATTATTGAAATATAGGAAATAGGTTAGTAAAGTCATTTAAAGGTAAAAGCTTACCCTTAATTCGGAGTATGTTTGGAATCAGGCCTTTTGAGAAATAGTTGTGACTAAGGAAGGATACTGAAAGTGCCTGTGGATCAAGTTCGGCTCTGGAAATCTCTCAATGGGTCGGAAAGCCTTTTGAAAATCTGTATTACATGAGAACAGGATCAGAGGTAGTTTCCGGAAGTTCTGGCAGATCAAAATATTTGTATAATGAAACAAATATATATTTAAAGTGGCATTATCCTGCTAGGGACTGCAGCCTGGTGCATTTCATCCAGGAGAGGATTTCTTCAAGGGTATAAGAGGTAGCTTTTAGAAGTGACTTTTCTAAAGATGATTCTATACTTCTCTACTATACCGTTTACATTCATGGTCATTGATTTAAGACCGTTACCTGATTCGTTTTGAGGTTTCGGTTTCACAAGGATGAAAAATTAAAAAAATTAAATAAGAGGTTAAAAAATATGACTGAAATAGGAATTGTTGCAGTCGGCGGCTATAATGAAATGGGCCGCAATATGACTGCTATCATTATAGGTGAAGATATTGTCATTCTGGATATGGGGCTCAGGCTTGACCGGGTTCAAATCCATGAAGATGTTGAAATTGACAAGATGCATTCTCTTGAACTTATCGAGATGGGTGCAATCCCTGATGATACTATCATGAAAGAAATCAATGGGACTGTCAGGGCAATCGTCTGTACTCACGGGCACCTTGACCACGTAGGCGCAATTCCGAAGCTTGCCCACAGGTACAATGCTCCTATACTTGCTACCCCCTATACTGCAGCTATCATCAAACAGCAGATTGAGTCTGAGCGCAAGTTCGAGGTCTGCAACAGGGTTATTCCTTTACAGGCAGGCGGGACCTATCAGGTTACGGAAGATATTTCCATAGAATTCATCAGGGTCCAGCACAGTATTATCGATTGTGTACTTGCAGCTGTGCACACTCCGGCAGGAGCTGTCCTTTATGCCTGCGACTTCAAGCTGGACAGGACTCCTACCATGGGTGATGCTCCTGACTTCGAGCGCTTCAAATCCCTCGGAAGGGAAGGGGTCATTGCAATGATTACCGAAAGCACGAATGCAGGACGCTCAGGAAAGACCCCCTCGGAACAGATTGCAAAGGACATGGTCAGGGATGTACTGCTCGGGACAGAAGAGTCCGATGTGGGCATGATCGTTACAACTTTTGCCTCTCACATTGCCAGGCTAAAAGCAATTATCGAGGCTGCCGAGGAAATGGGGAGAATTCCGGTGCTTATGGGGCGTTCCATGGAACGTTATGTGAGTGCAGCCAGAGATGTCGGCTACCTTGAACTGCCCTCCAATGTGGAGATTTACGGCATGAGAAAAGATGTCGACAGGGCATTCAAGCGCATCATGCAGGAAGGCAAGAACAAGTATCTTCCTATTGTTACAGGACACCAGGGAGAGCCAGGCTCCATTCTCGTTCGGGTTGCAAACGGGGAAACGCCTTACACAATCGACCCTGGAGACAGGATTATTTTCTCAGCAAATGTGATCCCGAGCCCAATGACTCAGGCAAACCGCTATGCTCTTGAGACCAAACTCAGAATGAGGGGCGGCAGGATCTATGACAATGTTCACGTATCAGGGCACGCTTACAGGGAAGACCACTGGGAGCTTTTGCGCATGGTAAATCCTGAGCATGTAATTCCTGCCCACGGAGACATGGAAATGCACGGGCATTACATCGAAATGGCAGAGGATGCGGGGTATGTACTCGGAGATACCGTACACCTTCTCAGAAACGGCGAAGTGTTATATATAGAAGAGTAACTCTATAATGAAAACCCCTCTGTATTCTCGTGATGCTTATGACGCTTATTGATGAAATTCAAAAAAGAAGTATTCATGTTGATGCTGCAATTGACGAACTGCTTCCAATAACCCGTCCCGAGGAGCTTTACAAAGCTTCTCGTTATCTCGTGGACGCCGGCGGAAAGCGCCTTCGTCCGGCAGTTCTTATCCTGGCAGCAGAAGCTGTAGGTTCCGATCTCAGGTCCGTTTTGCCTGCAGCAGTGGCTGTGGAACTTGTACACAATTTCACCCTGATCCATGATGATATTATGGATAAGGACGACGTCCGCAGGGGAATGCCTGCAGTCCATGTTAAATGGGGTGAAGCCGGTGCTATCCTTGCCGGAGACACCCTCTACTCCAAAGCTTTCGAGATCCTGTCAAAGGTCGATAACGAACCTGTAAGGATTTTAAAGTGCATGGATGTCCTCTCAAAGACCTGTACCGAAATTTGTGAAGGGCAGTGGCTTGACATGGACTTCGAAACAAGGGACAGGGTAACGGAACTTGAGTACATCGAAATGGTGGAAAAGAAGACCTCTGTCCTCTATGCAGCCGCAGCCAAGATCGGTGCTCTCCTCGGTGGGGCCTCTGACGAGGTTGCTGAGGCCTTATCCGAATATGGCCGCCTTATAGGAATTGGCTTCCAGATGTACGATGATGTCCTGGACATGATCTCTCCTGAAGAAGTACTCGGAAAGGTAAGAGGCAGTGACCTTATGGAAGGGAAGCATACCCTGATTGTCATTGACGCTTTCAGGAAAGGCGTAAACCTGGACATCTTCGGGAAAGGGGAAGCCACTCTCGAAGAAACCGAAGGAGCCGTCCGGACTCTTACAGAATGCGGGTCCCTTGATTACGTGAAAAATCTTGCAATCTCATATATCAATGAAGGCAAGGCAAAACTGGATGTTCTGAAAGACTGTCCCGAAAAGGATCTTCTCCTCCAGATTGCCGACTATATGATTGCAAGGGAATACTGAAGTTTCTGAACATTTATCTTTCTTGAAGGATTGCGGCAGATCCTGCTGCAATTCGATAACCTTTTTTTGAATTTTCGATTTCTGGTTTTTGAGGATTAGTGCAGCATAGTAGGATTTATTTAAGTCCTGAATCAGGCTAAATGCTGGTTAGCCGCTACGCTCCTGAGAGTTGTTTTTCAAAAAAAGAAGAAAATGGCAGGATATGATCCCGCCAGAGTTTTAAATTTTAGATTTTTCCTTTTGCGTTTCTCATTTCCATTGTGCTCTGCGCAGCTACAAGCCTTGCAATTGGGACTCTGTAGGGGGAGCAGCTCACATAATCAATGCCAATTTCGTGAGCGAATGCAATGGATCTCGGCTCTCCGCCGTGTTCTCCGCAGATTCCCATCTTGAGGTTGGGTTTGACGGAGCGGCCTTTCTGTATGCCGATCTTCATGATCTCGCCTACGCCTTCCTGGTCCAGGACTGCGAAGGGGTCGTGTTCAAGGATTCCTGCCTTCTGGTAGATAGGCACGAACTTGGATACGTCGTCCCTGCTGAACCCGAAGGTTGTCTGGGTCAGGTCATTTGTCCCGAAGGAGAAGAAGTCGGCTTCCTTTGCGATCTGGTCTGCAATGATTGCGGCTCTGGGCAGTTCGATCATGGTTCCTACCTTGTAGTCGATCTTTATGCCTTTTTCAGCCATGACAGTTTCTGCCATCTTGCAGACTTCCTCTCTGGAAAGGGTGAGTTCCTTTACAAGGCCAACGAGTGGGATCATGATTTCAGGAACAATTTCCATTCCCTCAGATGCAATTTCACAGGCGGCCTCCATTATTGCACGTACCTGCATGTTGTAGATCTCAGGATAGGTGATCCCGAGCCTGCAGCCCCTGTGCCCGAGCATGGGGTTGAGTTCCTTAAGGGAAATTACACGCTTGATAACTTTTTTTATCTCATCGATTTTCCCGCAATCCCCAGAGGCTTCAAGTTCCCTGAGCTTTTCATCGAGCTCTTCTTTATCAGGAAGGAACTCGTGCAGAGGTGGGTCAAGGAGCCGAATGGTCACAGGCAGGCCTTCCATGCTGCGGAAGATTCCGAGGAAATCTGCTTTTTGCATGGGGAGTAGTTTCTTGAGGGCTTTCTTCCTGGCCTTTTCGTCTTCGGACATAATCATTTCCCTGACTGCAGGGATCCTGTCTTCTCCGAAGAACATGTGCTCTGTCCTGCAAAGCCCGATACCTTCTGCACCGAGTTCGCGGGCAAGGGCTGCATCAGCCGGGTTGTCGGCGTTTGTCCTTACTCCGAGAGTTCTTATCTCGTCAGCCCATGTGAGGAGTTTTCTCAGATCGTAATTTATCTCGGCATCAATCAGGTCTACTTTCCCGATTATGACGCTTCCGATACTTCCATCGATCGTAATATATTCGTGCTCTTTGATGGTGAAACCGTTTACCATGAAGAGAGCACCCTTCATATCGATCGAGATCTCTCCGCAACCAACGACACAGGGTTTGCCCATGCCTCTTCCAACGACTGCGGCGTGAGAAGTCATCCCTCCGCGCACGGTAAGGACTCCCTGCGCAGCTGCCATGCCGCCGATGTCTTCCGGAGATGTCTCGGTGCGGACAAGAATTGTCTTTTCGCCTAACTCTGCCATCTCTTCAGCAGCCTCGGCAGTAAATACTACCTTTCCTACAGCTGCTCCGGGAGATGCGGGAAGCCCCTTTGCAATTATTTCCAGTTTTGCTTCCGGGTCAATCCTCGGGTGCAGGAGCAGGTCAATGTGTTCTGCTTTTACTCTGTTTACTGCAGTTTCCCTGTCTATGAGCCCTTCTGCCACCATGTCCGTTGCAATCTTTACGGCTGCAGCAGCTGTGCGCTTTCCGGTTCTGGTCTGCAGCATGTAGAGTTTTCCTTCCTGAATGGTAAACTCTATGTCCTGCATGTCCTTGAAGTGGGCTTCAAGTCTCTGGCAAATATCCACAAGCTGGGCATATGCTGCCGGGATTTTGTCTCCTAGAGTATTAATATATTCTGGGGTCCTTATCCCGGCAACTACATCTTCGCCCTGTGCATTGATGAGGTATTCTCCGAAGAACTTCTTTTCGCCTGTAGATGGGTTTCTTGTAAAAGCAACGCCTGTACCTGAGGTGTTTCCTCTGTTCCCATAAACCATGGTCTGTACAGTAACAGCTGTGCCCCAGCTGTCATCAATGTCATTGAGTTTCCTGTAGGTGATGGCTCTCTGGTTATTCCATGAGTCAAAAACAGCATTAATTGCCATCTGAAGCTGAACCTTTGGGTCCTGCGGGAACTCAAATCCTTTTTCGAGTTTGATTACTTCCTTAAACCTATCTGCCAATTCTTTTAATGCTTTTGCATCGAGTTCAGTGTCGGACTTAATCCCCATTTCCTTTTTCGTGTCCTCGATTAAGGAATCGAATTTTCTGAATTCAACTCCAAGCACCACGTCCCCAAACATGGCGATAAATCTTCTATAGCAGTCGTAAGCGAATCTTTCATCATTAACTTTTTTTGCGAGTCCTATCACGGATTTGTCCGTAAGCCCCAGATTCAGGACGGTGTCCATCATCCCTGGCATAGATACTTTGGCTCCGGACCTTACAGAAACAAGTAGCGGATCTTCAGGGTCTCCCAGTTTTTTATTATTTAGTTTTTCTAATCGATCGATTGCTTCTTCGACCTGTCTGAGCAGTTCTGCGGAATATTTCTTTTCCTTTAGATAGAGTACACAGACTTCGGTTGTTATTGTAAAGCCAGGTGGTACGGGAATTCCGAGATTTGCCATCTCGGCAAGGTTTGCACCCTTACCTCCAAGCAGGTCTTTCATACTACTTTTGCCGTCAGTTACATCCTTTCCAAAAAAATATACGAACTTAGACAATGATTCTCCTCCCTGAAACGAGATCATTAATCGGAGTTAGAGTCTGATAATTCCCCAGACCTAAGGCCTGGTTGTTGCCAACAATGTCCATTTAATATATAAGCTTGTGGTTCTCCTTAACTGTATCTTATAATTTACTCTCTCAATTTAGTTCCAATCAATGTATAATATAGGTCTTGCGATATCTTTATATGTTATAAGCGTAGACTACATATGCTTCTCAGTCTATAATATATATTCTTATTCGGGACTGACAGTTTAATCCACTCGAAGCCGGGGTATTCTACCCTGCGCAGAGAGGCATAACTATTCGTGGCTGATATGAAACGACTCGGTACCGTGTTGCACAGGTCAGGTCCTAAAAACCTGATAATTAGAGGGGATGAGGTAAAACCCGATAATGTCTCAGGTAGTCCTCCAAAGTTGAATTCGGTTGTTGTTGACAAAGCCCTGAGTCGGATTGGTACAATTGCCAGTGTCTTTGGACCTGTGAACCATCCATATTTTTTAGTGAGGGGCTTTAGGCAAATTCCTGATTCAGAAATTCGGGCTCTCGTCAATGAAAGAGTCTATATTCGGTGAGATCTCTGATTGTCGATGAAGATTTAAATCCTTTGTTATGGTTAACTTTAACTGGTTTATATGTTTTTTGCTAGTTATAGCCGCAAGTTTTCGTATCCCTTCTTTTATATATATACTGTAATTTATGTTGTGCAGGCTTGAGATTGCAGGGAATCATAAACATAGTCATGTTAATTTGTAAGGTGATATAATATGGTAGAAGTCGAAAGGGTTCGCTATTCGGACACTCTTGAAAGAGAAAAAATACGTGCCATGATCAAAGCTCGCAAAGAGAAGCAAAAGGAGCAAAGTTTTGAGAACGAAAAGGCCGTGTGTCCGGAATGCGGCAGTAGGAACCTTGTTCACGACTACGAGCGGGCAGAGCTCGTTTGCGGTGACTGCGGACTTGTCGTAGATGCCGATTTTGTGGATGAAGGGCCCGAATGGCGAGCTTTCGATCACGATCAACGTATGAAGCGTTCCCGTGTGGGTGCGCCCATGACATACACAATCCACGACAAAGGGCTTTCCACAATGATTGACTGGAGGAATCGTGATTCCTACGGAAAGTCCATCTCCTCCAAAAACCGTGCGCAGCTCTATCGTTTAAGAAAATGGCAGCGTAGAATTCGTGTAAGTAACGCAACTGAAAGAAACCTGGCTTTTGCCCTTTCCGAACTGGACAGAATGGCTTCTGCTCTGGGTCTGCCGAGAACTGTCAGGGAAACAGCGGCAGTCGTTTACAGAAAAGCTGTGGACAAGAACCTTATCCGCGGCCGCAGTATTGAAGGTGTAGCCGCAGCAGCTCTTTATGCTGCCTGCCGCCAGTGCAGTGTCCCGAGGACTCTTGATGAGATCGAAGAGGTTTCGAGGGTCAGCAGGAAGGAAATCGGAAGGACTTACCGTTTCATTTCCAGAGAACTTGCCTTGAAACTCATGCCAACTTCCCCAATCGACTATGTCCCGAGGTTCTGCTCCGGGCTTAACCTGAAAGGAGAAGTCCAGTCAAAGAGTGTTGAGATCCTCAGGCAGGCATCAGAAAAAGAACTTACAAGCGGAAGAGGACCAACAGGAGTTGCAGCAGCTGCAATTTACATTGCATCCATTCTCTGCGGTGAGCGGAGGACTCAGCGGGAAGTCGCAGATGTTGCCGGGGTTACGGAAGTTACCATCAGAAACAGGTATAAGGAACTAGCAGAAGAACTGGATATTGAGATTATCCTTTAAATTCTTCTTCTTTTTTTATTTTCCAGCCTAATTAAAGGTTTTTCCGGTATGTGCAGGGTATAAGTGCCCTATTTTTCTGTGTTCAGTCTTCTTCAGATTGAGCCTTTTAGCTGTGCATATATCCTGTTTTCATATCGCGTTTAACTTTTATAATTATACATTTATCTTTCTTTTTTCCTCATAATTTTCCGGTAAGAGTGAGATAGATCAATATCCCACCACTAAAGGTCAGTATCCATAAAGCCAGCTGTATTCTCATATTTTGAAGAGTTTTCCAGCTCCATCTGTTAATTACAAAGATAAAACCAAAAGCCAGGGCTAGGGTTCCAAAAAAACCATGAATATATATAACTGAAGGGGCTTTCCCGGCAATGATTAAATTGTAAGCGGAATATAACATGTAAAGGCCGGATAATATCGCAAGAGCATATCCCCCAGTTACTATTTTTCCATGTTTTGTTATTCCTTCTTTTTTCGATTTATTTTTCTTTAAAGCCCCAACGCTTATTATGTAAAGTAATAGAGTTGCTATCTGTAGACTAAGTGATATAGTTCTGAGTTCCGATATGGTCAGTCCAGGTGCCAGATTAACTCCCCTCCATCTGTTTGAACGCTTTTTGATAATTCCTATTTTAATATAATTTCAAGTCTAAAGATGCCTTTGGAAACAAAGTTCCTGAAATAAGTCCCTTATTAAAATAAGTCCCAAATTCAATTTCGATATTGAGAAAACTTAATAACAAAAGGATAGCTTTAGAGTTTCAGAAGGTAGGAGCCCTATGAAGCGACAATGCATACAAATTCCCAAAAAGAAAGGAGAATCTGCAAGGAGAGTACTCCTTGATTTTGAACTCCTTGATAATTCTCTGAAAATAGGTTCGGATGAAACTTTTCTTTATCTTCCCCTTTCCAGAGAGCTTCTTTCGCATGAGCTGGCAGATCTTCCTGCGGAAGCTGAACTTGCTGAGTTTGATTTTGAGCCTCAGGAGAAAAAACCCACACCTGGAGATCTTCTTGGTTTCAATCCGGCTTATGAGCTCATCGGAGATATTGCGCTTCTGGAAGACGAGAGTCTGGACTCACAAACAGCCTTCAAAATCGCCGATGTCCTCCTTCTTGCCCAGCCAAACATAAAAACCGTTGTCAAGCCTCTTACTCCTGTTATCGGAGAGTTCAGGATCAGGGAATTTGAGGTAATTGCAGGCGAGCCCAGAACCGAAACCATCCATAGGGAGTATGGTTGCCGCTACAAAGTCGACCTTTCAAAAGCTTATTTTACTCCCCGTCTTTCTACTGAACGTTCAAGAATCCTCTCCTGGGTTAAGGAAGGCGATACCGTTGTCGATATGTTTGCAGGGGTCGGTCCTTACAGCATCCTGTTTGCAAAAAGCAAAAAGCCTTCAAAAGTTGTGGCAATCGACAAAAACCCGGATGCTGTCCGCTATCTCAGGGAAAATATAACCCTTAACTCCGCAAAAAACATTGAAGCAATCGAAGGCGATGCCCGGGAAGAAGCAAAAAGGTTTGCAGGCACTGCCGATCATGTAATCATGAACCTTCCTCACAGTGCCCATGAGTTCCTTGACTCTGCTGTCCTCCTTACAAAACCAGGTGGCATAATCCACTATTACGGAATGACTCATGAAGACGATCTCTTCGAAAGCTCCGTCGAACTTATCAGAAAAGCTGCGGAAAAAGCAGGGCGGAAGATTGAAATTCTGGAGGAAAAAGTAGTCCGTTCCTATGCCCCCCACCAGTATAATATATGCATCGAAGCAAGGGTAATTTGAGATTTCTGCCATTTTTCGCTTCTCGACCTCTCGCAAAGTTCGGAGCATGAAAATCTCTCTGCCGGGCGACTTATACTGGCAACCAGGGTGTAACTGGTAGCCAGGACGTAACTGGTAGCCAGGGTGTGCCAATTAAAATATAAAATATAAAATATTCTTTGCAGGAAGAAAAGGAACCGTATGATCTAATATTCTGAGGCCTGTGTAAAAGAAATGTTTAAACATTTGCAGGTACAATTTCAATAACGTTTCTTAAAACTGCTCAATTACAGATTATACTTAGAATTCTACAGGGAGCTGATTTCTGATGTCCACATTTGCCTATTTCATGATAGGTTTCTCAGTTTTGGTTGCTCTTATTTTTATATGGTTCTACCTCAAGTACTTTCAGAAAAGAGAAAAATAATAAGTTATAATAATTATTAAAGAGCAAGAAAGTAACTGACGGTTTTTGCTTTCCTTCTCTTTAATTCTTCTCTTTGCGGGAAGGAAACAACTCTCACGAGCGAAATAGTTAAATTCTTGATCGCTATTCTAAGTCTGCTTATTCTTCAATCCATGTGCCGTCGTGGCTTAGCGGTATAGCGGCTGATTCGTAATCAGCAGGCCGGGGGTTCAAGTCCCCCCGACGGCTCTTGTTTTTTTTGTTTTGTGTCCTCTTTTTGTGGAGTGGCTTTATAAGTTGTCTGCGATTTCAATACCTGTTTTAGTTATCCTGACAATTAGAAAGAAACTGCAAGAATGAAAATCTCTGGAAATATCAGCTTGTCGTTGACGAAACGTTAACATTTTTTGCTTTTACAATTGGTTGAACATTGCAGATTGCACATTTTAAGCCCTAATGTGTATTTTCAAGCCTTTGCTTAAATATATAAGTCTATTGTTATAATAACAATAATAATAACTGTTCGACAATATTATATACTACGGTCTATTCTATTAATATAATTCTTTATTATTAATAAATCTTTTAAAATTAGTCATTGACTTCTTCATCAATGCCAAAGTCAGATAAATAACTCCTACGTGAGTCTAAAGTCTACTTCCTTATATTATTGTTTGAGACGAAGTCATTAAAAAAATACTTTCTTTGGGTGTTCATTGTGTGGAAATTGAAAAACCGTTTCTTTGCAATTTTATCTGCCTTCTTAATCTTAATGGCAGGTTCTGGAATAGGTGCTGCAGCGAACATAATAGTTCACAATGGTGAGTCTATACAGGCAGCAGTTAATAATGCAACTGCAGGAGATACAATTATTGTTGAGCCTGGGACTTATAGTGATAGTGCCACTATAGACACGCAAGATTTGATTATAAAATCTAAATCCGGAAACCCAGATGACACAATACTCACAGGTAGTTTCAAGATTGGTGAAATTAATAACAATGTAGGCACGGTCTTTGATGGATTTACATTTCAGGGAGATGATACTTCAAGTGCTGTTGGCACTACTGAGTTTGTAGGTTGTACAGTTCAGAATAGCAAAATAATCCATCATTGGGTAGGTTTAACAGTAGGTCAAGATACCGGAATTACTTCATTAAATAATCAGTTCATAGAATGTAGAACAGGAATATCATCACTACCATTTACACATATTCAGGCAGAAAACAATCGGTTCATAGATTGCGGTGAATCAATTTTTGTTGGTGTCCCGGAAGGCACAGTTACGTCTATAAATAACGTAGAAATCCATACGGATGCATCTGGTAAACAGGTTATAGTGCCTATAAATGATATCACTGAAGGAACTAGCATTACAACTAACACCACAACACCAGATCAGCCTGTAAAACCTCCTGCAAACAATACAACCACCAATACTACAACTCCTGAGAAACCTGTAGAACCCAAAGTACCCTCCAATAACACAACCAATAATACAACTACTCCGGTAGAGAAGCCTGCTGAACCCACTGTACCTGTCACGACTCCAACTGAAACTCCAGTAGAAACCCCTGTCGAAGACACTGGAAGTAGTTCAGGCGGCAGTCATCACAGCTCAAGCTCCGGTGGTTCTTCTGGTGGAGCTGGTGGCTCTCCTGAACCTGCAAAGAATGTCGCATCTAAAGAGATCTCACAGACCTTCATCACGAAAGGAAAGCCTGTAGTGTTCAATTTCCCGCAGAATGCAACCTGTATTGAATTCATAAAGTTTGAAGCAAAGAAAACTGCAGGCAAGACTACCACCATTGTTGAGGACCTGAAGAATAAGTCTACTCTTGTTTCTGACCTTCCGGAAGGTATTGTTTACAAATCATTCAACGTATGGGTCGGTAATGCTGGCTATGGAAATTCAAAGGATATTGAAAATAAATCAATAGGCTTCAAGGTGAATAATGTCTGGATTCTGGATGACCATATAAACAAGTCTTCTGTTGCTCTTTTCAGATACGATGACGAAAACAAAGAATGGGTTAAGCTTCCAGTAAAGCTTGTAGATGAAGATGAACAGGTCCTGCATTTCACAGCTGAAACTCCGGGTTTTTCTTCCTTTGTAATTACAGGAGAAAAGATCGGTGTTGAATCCACAGAACCAGCTGTAAAATCTGAAATCAATAAATCAACAGATCTGAACATGTCCGAAAATAATTCTGAAAATTCCAGGGATCCTGGATTCGGTCCCGTAGCTGTAATATTGATAGTTGGTGCAGTTGGCCTTTGTTGTCTCTACTTCTACAGAAAAATGTAACTTAACTATCAAATAGAATATTGCCAGCTTGGGAAGATTATCTTCCCATTTATTTTTTTTGGATGGATATTAGCAAGCAGAAAAAAGATTTTGGGCAGAAATCTAAAAATAATTCCAAAAATATTGTTATATGTAAATTTCTAAGTCAAACTTTTTTTAGTAACTATATTAATTTATAGTGTGATTTTTTATGGCGATATATTATAAATAATATAAACTCAGTAGTTCCTCTGCATACCTAAATAATATTCAAATGGGGTAAATGTATTTAGCAAAGTGGGTAAAAATTCTCGGATCGTAATCTACAAAATAATATTCTGGGCAGTCGTAATAAGTTTGCTCCATCTGATTAACCTTAGTAACAACCTTTTTTTCCACACTCTTGTAGAGTTATTCAGTGTCATAATTGCGTATGTAATATTTCTGGTTGCATGGGAATCCAAGACATTTTTGGAAAACAGGTATCTCCTGCTGATAGGAATTTCTTGTTTCTTTTTTGGCACTCTGGACCTTTTACATACTTTGTCATATGAGAGGATGGGGATCTTTCCGGGTGGCATGAATCTTTCTACCCAGTTATGGATTGCCTCAAGGTACCTGGAGGGGGGATCGTTCCTGATAGCTTCTCTGTTATTAATGAGTTCCAGGGCATTGAGCATAAAAAAAGATACCAGCCCTGCAGAAAAAGTCCGATTTGCCCGGGAGATATTTCTCGCATATACCGGAGTTACTCTTGTTTTGTTGCTTTCAATTTTTGTTTTCAGGAATTTTCCGGTTGCTTATATTGAAGGTGTAGGGTTAACTGCTTTTAAAGTCATAAGCGAGTATGTAATCTCTTTAACGCTTGTCTGTTCATTGATCCTTCTTTATCTAAAGAGAGATAGGTTTGAAAACCATGTTTTCAGGCTGCTCGCAGCCTCCATAATCCTGACAGTTCTCTCAGAACTGACTGCCACCACGTTTACACAGGTAGATGACTTTTCGTTTGCTATTGGGCACTATTTTAAACTACTGTCTTTCTACCTGATCTACACGGCAATTGTGTCTACCGGGTTCAGTGAGCCTTACAGCATTCTTTTCAGGGAGCTTTAACAGAGTGAAGAAGCTTTGAGGCAGAAAACATTTTTTCTTCAGGATGATCAGGGGCGTATTTACAGGATGCTCGGTGTGCAAATAGAAGAACCTGAAAGTGAACCTTCAATTGTGTTTCCTCAAACAAATGATGGGGCCTACTCTTCACTGGTGCAAAATATCGAAGGTCTTATAGGTTTCCGGTTTGATGAAAATGCAGAAACAACCTTCATGGACGGGGCGGTTGAAGAGATTACAGGTTACAGTAAGGAAGACTTTCTTTCTCACAGGGTTAAATGGGCAGAAGTAGTTGTGCCTGAAGACTGTCCCATGCTTCTTGAGAACATTAAAAAATCAGTATCTAATCCGGATCTATCTACCGAAATCGAGTACAGGGTACAGAGAAAAAATGGAGAGGTTAGATGGGTCAGGGAGGTTTTCCAGAAGCTTCCGAAAGATTCCGGAACTTCCGGGCAGTTCCAGGGATTTGTTCACGATATTACCGAACGTAAAAAGGCAGAAGATACTCTACGAAAAATTGAGGAAGCCCGCATAAAAGAAATCCATCACAGGATAAAGAATAATTTGCAGGTAATCTCTTCCCTGCTCAGTCTCGAAGCAGAAAGGTTCAGCGACAGAAAAATGTTTGAAGCCTTCCGGGAAAGCCAGAACCGTGTAGCTTCTATGGCTCTCATTCATGAAGAGTTATACAAAGGTGATGACATAGATACTCTGGATTTTGCAGCCTACCTCCGGAAACTGACTGCAGACCTGTTAAACTCATATCTTGTGGGCAACGATAATATAAGCCTCAAACTTGACCTTGAACAGGTTAATTTTGGCATGGACACTGCAATTCCTCTTGGAATTATTGTCAACGAACTGGTCTCGAATTCCCTGAAGCATGCTTTCCCTGAAGGGGAGGGAGGAGAAATTCGGATAAGTCTCAGCAGGGCAGCAAAACCTGCTTCAAAAACAGGACATTCAGTCGAGGGTATGGGCTGTGAAAGGGGTTTTGATTACACATTAATGGTAGCAGATAACGGCAGGGGTATTCCGGAAACCGTTGATTTTAAAACTGTCGATTCTCTCGGGCTCCAGCTTGTAAATATTCTCGTTGAACAGATAGATGGCTGTATCGAACTTAAAAGGGATCAGGGAACGAAGTTTGTAGTGGGGATAAATGTAGCAGAAAGTGCTGATGTCTGATGGATTTTCGGGTCAAGCTGAAACTGCTGTTCAATGTGTAAACTCTCTTTTAAAAATGGTGAAAAAAAGTTAAAGGAGCTTATGTTTAAAAAGGAACCTTCTATTTCAGGAGAGTCTCTTCTTTTCATTTTTTTCCTTCGTATCCTGAATCCGAATTCAAGTCCGAACAGGGTTCCACATGAATTGAGAATTGGCCATTTTTGCCGCAGACTTCCTTTAACCTGTCTTCTACCTTTGTTGAGATTTCGTGTGCATCTACAATGTTCAGGCTTCTGTCTACTTCAATATGGACATCTGCAGCCATTGCATTCCCTATCTTCCGGGTTTTTAATTCATGGAAGCCCAGCACGCCTTCCGTGGTTATCAGGATTTCTTCAATACTTCTATAGGTCCCTGAGTCCAGTGAAGCTTCCAGCAGTTCGTTCAGGTTTTTGTAAGATATATCGAATGCCACTTTGAAGATAAAGAAACTCAATATTACGGCGGCTATCGGGTCGAGCACCACCCACTTGCCTCCAAGGAGGATTGCACCTCCGATTCCAACCATTGTCCCTACTGAAGAGAAGGCGTCTGAACGATGATGCCAGGCGTTTGCTATCAGTGCATCACTCTTAAGTTTCCGGGCATATATTATGGTGTAGCGGTATAGCCACTCTTTTATCACTATTGAGAGGATTGCTGCAGCAAGAGCAATCCCACTTGGAGCTGGTAGCACTTCTCCATGATAAAAAGCAATAACCTTTTGGAGACCGCCCCAGAAAATCCCGAAAGCCACCACAACGAGTACCAGTCCTATAAATGCAGCAGACAGGGTCTCGATTTTCCCGTGACCGTAATTATGCGTGCTGTCTCTGGGCTTTTTGGCAACTTTTAAACCTGCTATTACTGCGATGTCGGTCATGAAGTCTGACATGGAATGGGCGGCATCAGCAACCATTGCCGAACTGTTACCCATTATCCCTGCAAAAAACTTAAAACCCGTCAGCAAAACGTTTGAAGCCATCGCAACCTTTGTTACGTAAATTGCCTGGGAATACCGGGTGTTTTCCGTCTCCTCGGAGTTAGAGAAGGCTTCATTATCTGTACTATCAGTTCCTTTCATAATTTCTCAGAAAAGCCGTGATTTCTTTGAATAAATTTTAAATTTATACCTGTATTATATACCTTAAACCAGAACATATAGGTAAGCGATCAACAGATATAAATATTCTCTTTCGCCAGTTCCGAATCTATTAGTGTCACAAGATACTGTTTTTCAATTAAATCTCATTTGTATAACCATAGGTTATATTCGTTATACTTTCCCGGACGAAGAAGATCAAATAAAAGGGTTCCAGAGCCGCTTCTCTGAAGTTCCTTTGCAACGTACTTGTTGTGGGCTATGGCGTATGTTCCCGCTTCCATGCACAAAAACAACAATTCCCCCGGCTCCTTCCGGGGTAGATAGAGTTCCCTCAAGATGGATTGCAATCGGGATACGGACTTCATCATCTCTTTTATGAATAACAGATTTACCTGGGATTTGGCCGCGAGTTAGTAGCAGATTTACCTGCGAGCTTACTTCGTTGAAAAATTCCTTGCTTTATCCAGCAGTTCACAGACTTCTTCGTCCGTAGTCTGGCTGAAGTCTCCATACCATGTGCCTACTGAATAAAAGGGCTCCGGCGTAGTAATACAGATTATTTCATCTACTTTGTCCTCAAAGAAACTGCGCGTGTCCGGGGAAGCCGTGGGGACTGCAACGACCAGTTTAACCGGGTTTTTTGTTTTAAGGGCTTCAACTACTGCATGCATTGATGCTCCGGTTGCAATCCCGTCGTCTATCAGGATTACAGTCATGCCACTTATATTCAGTTTGGGATGGTTCCTGCGGTAAATACGCTCCTTGCGTTCCAGTTCTCTGAGTTCGTTTATAGCTATCGTAGCAATTACTCTATCAGGTATCTTGAAAGACCTTACAATATCTTCGTTCAATACACGGACGTCTTCAGATGCTATTGCTCCCATTGCCAACTCTTCATTGCCAGGAACTCCTAGCTTCCTAACTACGAAAACGTCCATTTTTACATTCAGTTCTTTTGCAACTTCAAAAGCTACCGGAACCCCACCCCGCGGAAGCGCCAGTATCAGTACATCCTGACGGTTTGAGTATTTTGAAAGTTCTTTTGCCAGTCGTTTTCCTGCATCTGCCCTATCTTTAAAGATTGCCATTGTTCCCCTCAATTCCATATTTATCGGATTAATTCATAAGTTCTGTTTATTTATATTATCATATGTTTAAACTCTTAAATGTATAGATTATTCTAAATTTAAATTTAAACTCTCATATGCTTCTACTCAGAGATTACACAGTTTATATAAAACTAATATAAGTGATGGCAAATGAGCCCGTGTGGAAAAGCCAAAACAGAAAAGTCAAATGAATAAAGCTTTCAAAAATATCCATTCAATTCTCAAATATTTGCTGGCTCTGGTAGAATTCTTAAGTGTGTATGTTGCATATGTGATATTTCTTCTAGTGTGAACCTCAAGACCTCATCTGGAAAACCAATCCCTTATGTTTATAGGAACTGCTTATTTTTCAGGAGCTGCTTACTTTTTTATCGGGATTCTGGACAACTTTCTATAAACCGCCACTGTATCAAAATATTATAATACAATTACTAATATATTTATTTAAGTAGACGGCTGAATATCTAATATTATATCTGACGTTCGGCACGAATCTATAAGGTTATCTTCAATAAATTGATAAGTGGTGAGCCTATTATCGAGAAAAAATTCTATGATAACATCAATGTTCTGGAATGCATTGAAAAAGATGGAATAAAGATCGAGATTCTTGAGTATAAGACCCTGCGGGGGCTCAGGGATGTCTGCCTTGCAGAAAACCTGTATTACCTTGAGAAAGCTGGCATGAGCCTCAAGCAGGTAAAAATCACCCTCATGAATAGTGCAGTAACCACTGAAAGGGGAGCCCTGCATTTCCACAAGGGGAATATCTGTGCTGAGTGCGAGACCGGAGGAGTTGGAGGTCTTGCAAAAAAACTGCTTAAAAATAAATTGACCAACGAGTCTGCCTTTACTCCAACGTACTCAGGTACAGGAGAGATTTTCCTTGAACCAAGCTTCAGCCATTACATACTGCTGGAACTGAACAATGATGCGATTATTGTAGATAAGGGAATGTTCTACTGCTGTGAAAACGGGGTCAACGTAGAAGTCTCATCCCAGAAAAACCTATCATCCGGCTTTTTTGGAGGGGAAGGCTGGTTCCAGACCAAAATCAGCGGAACAGGTCTGTGTGTACTTGCAATTCCCGTGCCTCCGGCTGAGGTTCTAAAATATGAGCTTAAAAACGAGAGATTACAGGTTGATGGGAATTTTGTATTCCTGAGGTCGGCTTCTATCAACTTTACAGTTGAGAGGTCTGCAAAGAATCTGGTCGGAAATCTGACAAGCGGCGATGGAGCCCTTCAGACCTTCGATGGTACCGGAACTGTCTGGATGGCTCCCACTCAATTCGTATATGGAGCTCTTTCGCGGTGCTATTATCCTTCTGTTCCTAATGCTTCAAGAAGCAGTGGCAGCAGTAGCGATGACTGATTTTCTTTCCGGCATCGGGATCGTTCCATTTGTCTGAATCTGGGAAGCACCTGGAAGGAAAAATGAAAGGTGCTTTTTCTTATCTCTTTCCTTGAACTCTCTTCTCTGATATTTTTTTCCATTTTTTATTCCATATTCTCTACTTTTCTGGTTTTTCAGACTCAAGATAACCTTTATATTCGTACACTAATGATTATATCAGTACTATACTTATTTGAAATCTTCACACTATCGTATTACTAAAAGATGCTGACTTATGTTAGAAGGCGCAAACCAGATGAAACTACAGCTTGTTAATATTCTTTTATTTTCCGACAACAGGAAAAATTTACTGTTACTGCTGGCAGAAGGGCCCCGAAATAGTGATGAAATTCTTGATTTGCTTCAGGTCCCCAGAATTTCCCTGCTTCCCCATATCAAAAAATTAAAAGAAGAAGGTTTAATTGTTCAGAAAGGAGATGTATATCGTCTTTCTATCATAGGTGATATATTAGTTAAAAAAGCCAGGCCTTTACTGGATGCAGCCAGCACATTTGAGGATAATGATTATTTCTGGAGCCACAGGAAACTGGATTCTATTCCTTTTCATCTGTTAAAACGGATAGGGGAGCTTAAAGGAAGCCAACTTGTAGAACCCCGGCTCACTCACGGATTTGATCTGTTCCCTGAGCTGATTAATCATTTTACCGGGTCTTCAAAGGTTATGCTCCTTTTTTCTTATTTTCACCCTCAGATCCCTTCTTTCTCTCTGGAGCTCGCAAAAAAAGATGTTAAGGTGCAGCTCATCCTTAGCAGAGATTCATTTGATAGGTTTTCAGGGGATTTCCGTGATACGGGAGAGAAAATTCTGGCGAGGAAAAATGCCTCTGTTTTTGTGTATGCAGGAGCTCCGCTTGAAATTCCTGCATTGATTGCTATTTCGGAAAACGCGTTATTGCTCGGGTTTTTCAATAAGAAAGGAAGGTTTGAAGGGCTGTACCTTCTCAATTTCGAATCCCGCGCCCTGACCTGGGGTAGAGAACTCTTCGAATACTATATGGAAAAGTCAGATAAAATCTGTTTAGGGGATCAGAAAATGTCTTTTTAGTGAGTCCGAAAGTTTGTTCAATAAATTATCCTGAATGCAGTACTTATAGCCAGAGAGCTTCCTGTGACCTGTTATATCAGATATATACTTTAATCTGAACATGAGACCTCCAGTTTTAAATATCTTTGATTCCCGAAGATCTTACAGGTATTCCAATGAAACGAACCTCTAAGGAATGGAAAGAAAAAAGGGCTGAATTCATTAAAGGCAAAGCCTGTGCCCGGTGCGGCTCTTCTGAGCGCCTGTGTGTCCATACTCCCGGAGCCTTTTCTCCGGCAGAGGTCCGTTCCGGGATTTACAGTCTTGCTTATACCCGATTCAGGGAAGTGTACAGACAAAAGTACCAGAAATTCGAGCACGTCCTGACCGGTAAACACCGCCATAAAAGCCACCCTGCCTGGCACAAAGCCTCTACTGTACATAAAGCCAAGCCTGACCATACTGACCTTGAAGAGCAGTGTATCGAGGTGCTTGTTGAAGATACGGGAGAAGGAAACTTCAAAAATCTTTATCATGAATGGCTTGACGAAAGCGGAATTGAAGAGCTAATTGAAGAAGAAACTCGAAAAGCCGAAGAAGAATATGCGTCTCTGAAACACGCAACTGTACTCTGCAATCGCTGTCATTTTGCAAGCCTGAGGGGCATGGAGCTCTGCCCGGTATGCAGAAAAAAGTATAAGTCTTCAAGGTATGAGACCTGCTTTGATTGTCTGCCTGATGAAAAAAAGAAAGAAGTTATGGTAAGGCAAAAGGAAAAAGAGGATTTCCCGGAGAATTCGGAGAAGTTTTCTGATAAATATAGTTCCTGAAAAGCCATAGTTTCATAAAACTTCAGCAGGAAACCCGTTAAATCTTTAGATTTAGCGGGTAGTTGACTTTATGACTATGGCGATATGAATCGGGAACCTTTCCTGTTTTTTTCATAAAAGAGCCCAGCCACTTCCTCCACATGCCCTGCAGGTCCCCGTTTCCAGGTTACCTGACCCGCTGCAAAGTGGACATATTATTGCAGGCTGGGCAACGAGCACGTTCCCCTGTCCTCCGCAGGCTTCACAGATTCCACCTTCATCATTCCCGGTTCCGCTGCAAAGAGAGCATTTTTCCGGAGCATACTCTGTATCGATATAGGTATAAAGCATCCCATCACCTTCTTCATTTACGAGCACAGGGATATTTTCCCAAGCAAAAGATTCTTTTAATACGTCTTTTAGGCGTTCTGGATTAAAAGATCTTGCAAAAAGATGAAAAAGAAAGTGTTATAATGTAATTGCCGGATTTCATTTTACATTTATGCTCTACGTATTAAATCCTCGGTTTCTGTTAAAAACTGTGCCAGCAGGGACTTTTTTATCTCGACTGCATCGTTAGGGCAGAGTTCCCTGCAGCAGTAGCACAGGATGCATTTTTCCGGATTAATCTTGAAAGTTCCGTCTTCCAGCCGTTCCACCGCCCCGGGAGAACAGTTCAGATAGCAGGCTCCGCATTGAGTACATTTTCTCTGGTTGATTCTGGGGTTAATGGTGTAATATTTGCCAAGGCTGCGCTTAAGGAACGCAGGGGATGTACTGATTCCCCCGCTCGAAGGCTTGAATTTCTTTTTGACTTCTTTTAATGGCTTTCCGACCACTACAGGACACTGGTTTCCGAAACCTTTCTTCAGGGCACCTGTCGTAGTGGGGATTTTGAGAGGATCAAAGCCGATCAGTTCTGCTGCAACAATATCCAGGGAAACACAGTCCGGGCTTGCCAGAATTACTCCTGAGTTTACAGGTTTTCCGTGGGAAGGCCCGTTTCCTTCCATGCCTACAACTCCGTCCATGACTGCAAAACCGGGTCTGACGATAGAGTACACATCGGCGACGGCTTCGCCAAAAAGGTCCCGGTTTCCAAGAAGGTGAATTTCTTTTCGGCATTTCAGAGGGAGGACTCCGAAGAAATTCTTGACCGCGCCTGTATAATATGTAAGCTCATGGGTTTTCAGTTTCGGAAGAGATATTATAACATCTGCTTCAAGGACAGGGTTTGCAATGTACAATTTCCGGAACTGAAGCGGCTCTGGAACTTCTACCAGAGTAAAACCTGCAGTTTCAAAGTTCACAACCCCGGCTCCGGCTTTGCGGGCAGCCTCTTCTATGCCTGAAACCTTCAGGGCTTTTGCTGTAGCTCCAGGCCTTGAGATCCCGGCTCCATCTCCTACTACTGGCTTTCCTCCTGCACTGAGCACGAATTCACACATTGCTGCTACCACAGAAGGATGGGTAGTTGTTGCAGCTTCCGGCGGGCTGGCTGAAAGGAGATTTGGCTTGAGAAGTACGCGATCTCCCGGATCAATTATTTTTTCAATGCCGCCCAGCAGGCCAAGAGCCCGGGCTATTGCTTCTTTTGTATCAGAATAATCAGGGCAGGAAACTATGGAGACTCTGTTCATTGCTAAAAAGTAAATGGAAATGATTATTGAATTCTTTTCCGGTTTCAGCCTGTTGTTTTAGGCTGTTGTTAGTTTCTCAGCTTCCAGTCTATAGTCAGTTTGTTATCTTCTGAAGTACCTTTTATATCAGGTTTTTACCTGTTTTTAAGGCCCATCATTGAATCTATTTCTTCAGCTACGTTTTCCAGTTCATCAAGTATCCTTTCCGAGTCTTTCCTCATCTCCTTTACTGCAGCTTTCAGGCTGCCTCCCCTCAAATAAATCAGGCGTTTTTTCCTGTAAAGGAGCCCGGAGTCGTTGAGGTTCCGGAGGTGATGGTTGATTCTTGAGATTTTCATATCAAGGTCTTCAGCCAGAATTTCCGATGAACTTATCTCGTCATTTGAAAGTTTTTCAAGCAGGCTGAAGATTATCCTGTTGGCTGTGTTTTCGGTATCCCTGCCCGAAGAAAAGCCAAAGCTGTCACAGAACCATAAAAGATCTTCTTCAAGGCTCTTTATCTGGGGTTTTTCAAGATTTCTGAGGAGAATCTGCTGAACCATCTGTGTATTATTTTAGAGATTCATGTATATATATTTTATTTTAATTTGTAGGCATCATTTCGATTTTTTTGCAATTATATTTATTTTACTTACAAATTTTCTCTAAAATGCGGGCAATTTTTAAATATAAGTTTTGCATTATATGCAGATAGTTGGGCGTTTTACAGCTCAATACATTCATCAATTCCATGCTGACTTATAGCAACAAGTGAATGTTCAGCTAATTTTAGGTCACTTACATATCAAGGAGGAACAAAGAGTGATTGTCAGACCTATTGGCGAACGAGTATTACTCAAGCACCAGAAGAAAGAAGAAGTGACTAAAGGTGGGATCTATATCCCGGAGCCTGCACGGCAGGAGAAAAAAGAAGGAATCGTTCTGGCTGTGGGGACCTTTGAAGACGGGAAGGAGCTCCCTCTGAAAAAGGGAGACCACGTAATTTACGGGGGATACCAGGTCGATGAGATTGAAATAGATGATGAAAAATATATTTTTGTCGACTTCAAGGATATCCTGGCAACCGTTGTTGAAGAATAATGTCAAATGAGGCCGTTTCTGAATATATTGCATCAGGCATATCCTGAATGTCAGGTAAATCACGACTTCGATAAATTATAGCTTAATTAAGCAAGAATATTTAATCCTAATCCAGGTGAATACAGATGGCTTCAAAGCAGATAATGTTTGATGAGAGTGCAAGAAAAGCCCTCTTAAACGGTATAGATAAAGTCGCAAATACTGTTAAGATCACCCTGGGGCCGAGGGGCCGTTATGTCGTGCTGGATAAAAGCACAAAACCCGTGGTCACAAATGACGGTGTCACCATTGCAAAAGAAATAGAGCTCCATGACAAGTTCGAAAATATGGGAGCCAAGCTTGTCAAGGAGGTTGCTTCCAAAACCCAGGACAACACAGGAGACGGGACAACTACCGCCACCCTCCTTGCCCAGAGCATGATCCGGGAAGGCCTGAAAAACATCAGTGCCGGGGCAAACCCTATAGAGGTCAAGAAAGGGATTGAGCTTGCCACAGAAAAGGTTGTAGGGTATCTCAAGAGCAAGAGTGTGGAAGTAAAGGGCAAGGAAAAAATCATACAGGTAGCTACTATTTCTGCAAACAATGATGAAGAAATAGGCAACCTGATTGCCGATGCTATGGAAAAAGTCGGCTACAACGGGGTAATCACCGTTGAAGACTCAAAGACAATGGAAACCAGCCTTGATGTTGTTGAGGGTATGCAATTTGACCGTGGGTTTGTTTCCCCCTACATGGCAGTTGATACTGAAAAAATGATCTGCGAATTTGAAGATCCCTATATCCTGATTACAGACAAGAAGATCAACAGCATGAAGCAGATCGTGCCTGTGCTTGAGAAGGTCGCTTCCGAAGGCCGTTCCCTCCTGATTATTGCTGAGGATGTTGATGGGGATGCCCAGGCAGCCCTGATCCTGAACATCATCCGCGGAGCCCTGAGGGTCTGCGCTGTAAAAGCTCCCGGATTCGGAAACGAGAGAAAGGAGATGCTTGAAGATATTGCCGTCCTGACCGGCGGACAGGTTATCAGCGAAGAGAAGGGCATGAAACTTGAGGAATTCAGCGACTACATGCTCGGAAGTGCCAGAAAAGTCACGGTTGACAACCATAAAACCATAATTGTAGAAGGCAGGGGCGACAAAGCAAAGATTGATGAAAGGGTCAGGATCATCGAAGCCCAGGTCAATATTGCTGAAGCCGACTACAGAAAAACTGAGCTTAAAAAGCGCCAGGCAAAGCTGGGAGGCGGCGTTGCAGTAATCAAAGTGGGAGCTGCAACCGAAACCGAGCTCAAAGAAAAGAAGATGAGAATCGATGATGCCCTGAACGCCACAAAAGCCGCAGTTGAGGAAGGTGTGGTCACAGGAGGAGGGGTATGTCTCTTCCGTGCAGCTGCAATTCTTGAATCCCTGAAACTTGACGGCGACAGGCAGGTAGGCGTGAAGATCGTTCAGAGGTCCATAGAAGACCCTGTTCGCCAGATCGCCACAAACGCAGGCAGAGAAGGTGCTGAAGTGGTGGCAACCATAAGGGCGGAATCCAGCGAACTCTTCGGGTACAATGCAAAGAGAGATGTCTTTGAAGACCTCTTCGAAGCAGGTGTAATCGACCCGACGAAAGTGGTAAGAAGCGGTCTTCAGAACGCTGCCTCAATCGCAGGTATGGTGCTAACGACTGAAGCTCTTGTAACCGATTTTGATGAAGAAAAGGATGAAAGGACAGATACAATTATTATCTGATTACAGCTTTTTTCTTTTCTTTCTTTTCTTTTTCCTTTTTTCCTGCTCTCATTATTATTATTATTATTATCTGTCTC